>CACXGG010000041.1 GCA_902767145.1 Oscillospiraceae bacterium
TACAAATATTCCCCAAAAATGAAGTTTTTAACGTTTTTTTCGGGAATCCCCCGCGCCGCCGCCCGGCTTGTTGACTGTTTTCTCCCGGGAAGTCTCCCCATAGGGAGAGGTTGCTGGCAATTTTGGGTGGTTTTCGTCCGGAAACGGTCATTTTCTCCCGGGAGGTCTCCCTATAGGGAGAGGTTGCAGGAAATTTCCGGCTGACTTATGCAACCTTGGTCCCGGGACTGCGTGTATATAGGTGAAAGCAAAAAAGTTTACCGGAGGGAATTATGAAAAGGTCTATATCGATCTTAATGGCAGTTGTTATGGTAATGGGACTCGCTTCCTGCGGAAAAGCGCCGAAGCACAGAAAAGATAAGGATGAGAAGGTCTCGAGCTGGCTGAAGGTGGAAAAAGACGACGATGACATTATCATCGACGGCGATGAGATGATCCTTTCCATCGGCCAGAGTAACTGGGGCCTGGTATGTTCCGATGATGATTACTGGATGTCTGACCGCTATGAGATCTATGGTGACGGAACCATCAAGAAGACGGTCACTTATAATCTTTCAGGTGCTACAGTCATGGAAGAACAGCTGTCCGACGATGATCTTCAGACTCTTTATAACTTCCGGCAGTGGTGCATTACAGCTGATCCCTTTGCAAACTATCATGAGGATGCCTGCGACGGTTCCGGCTGGTCCTTCGGATACTACGATGAGGATGGTGAATATGTCAGCTTCTACTCAGGCTATGCATACGGAAACAGGGACCTGAGCGAGATCCAGGACCTGGTTACTTCCTATTTCTAATGAGTTGAGCCTGTCAGGCCTTTTCGGAGATGGTCTTGACGTATTCCTCCAGGTTGGGGTAGAAGTGCTCGATGCCTACCTGCTCCTGGAATCCGATCTTTTCGAGATCCTTGAAGATATACTCATTTAAGCCTACGAAGCAGAAATCAGCCCCGATGCTCTTTATATACTCGATGGCCTCGAGGAATTCTGTCTCTGCGGAAAGGTCTACGGAGACGACGCCCCTGAAGGAGAGGATATATGTGTCGTAACGCTTTGTCTCCTTTTCGATGGCCTTCTTGAGCTCCTTGCCGTTGGCGAAGAAGTAAGCACCGACACTGTAGACGATGGCGGCATTTACGTTGTTGAGAAGTGTCTCCTCCTCGATATTTACATGGACCTTGGCCAGCATGTTGATGGTCATGATCATGGAGAGGGCTACGCCGATGAGGATGGCATATGTAAGATCAAGGGCTACAGTGGCTGCCATGGTCACGAAGAAGAGAGTGATGGCATCCGTGAGCCTGTGGTCAAAGTAAGACTTCACCGTCTTAAAGTCGTTCATCCTGTATGCAGTCACCAGAAGAACTCCGGCCAGGGCGCTGTAGGGTACCATGGCGATGACTGGGGAGAGGATGAACATGCAGGCGATGAGGAAGACGGACTGGAAGACAGATGTAAGCCTTGTCCTGCATCCGCTCTTGATGGCGACTGATGTCCTGGCGATGGCTGCCGTTGAGGGAACACCACCTGCGAAGGGAACTACCATATTTGCGATACCCTGGGCGATGAGCTCGACGTTGGAGTCGAACTTCTCCTTCTTCATCTGTGCGGCACATGTTCCGCAGAGAAGGCTTTCGATCATGCCGAGAAGGGCGATGGTGACGGAGTATTCAAGTACGCTCCTGATCATTTCACTGTCGATGCCCTTTATATTCAGATATTCAGAGTTGATGATGGATCTGGGGATATCACCGATGACGGGGATATCAAGACCGATGATCTTTACGGCAGCTGTTACGATGATGATGGCTGCAAGAGATCCGGGGAAGTACTTGTTTATCTTCTTGGGGTAGAAGACCATTATGAGGATCACCGCAAGAGTTACAAGAAGGATCCTAAGATCAGTATTACCGATATTTCCAATGAAGCATAAGAGCTTGTCGATGGTGCCTTCACCTGAGGCATCCGCACCGGTGGCATTCTTGAACTGGCCGATGGCGATGACCAGGGCGATACCTGATGTAAAGCCGGTAACTACGGGCTTGGGAATGAACTGGACGAGCTTACCGAACCTGAGAAGTCCGCATATGAGAAGGATGAATCCCGAGATAAACGTGGAAAGGAACATGCCCTGAAGACCGTACTGTCCGGATACTATGGTTCCCAGGATGACGGCCATGGCTCCGGTGGGGCCTGAGATCTGGAAGGATCCGCCTCCGAGAAGTCCGCTTATGAGACCTGCGATGATGGCAGTTATGAGTCCGCCTGCGATACCGATGGCAGCGTGTTCCATATCGACGCTGGCTGCACCGAAAGCCAGTGCAAGGGGCAGGGCAACTGCTCCTACCGTGATGCCGGCAGTCATATCGTTGATCAGATATTTGCCGTTATATCCCTTGAACTCATTCCTGAAGATCTTGGCATAATGGGCGAAAAAAGGTCTCTTCTGTTTGCGTGTGTGTATAGACATGTTTACCTCGTAAATAAAAAAGTATCTAAATAAAGCAAGTTATTGTATCATAATAGGAGCGGAGGAAAGCCTTTGAAGCTTTTATCAAAAGCAACAGGATTTTCCAAAAAAGATTTTGAAAATTATTGCAACCTGAAACAATAACTTACGAGTATATAAGTGAAAGGAGTCATATCCTTGATGGAAGACGCTAAGATAGTCGACCTGTATTGGGAAAGAGACGAGGACGCCATCAATCAGACCCAGATCAAATATGAGCGGTATCTGATGAAGGTTGCGGACAACATCCTGAACAATACTGAAGACAGCAGCGAATCTGTGAACGATACATATCTCAAGGCCTGGAATTCCATGCCCCCTCACAGACCGTCCATGCTGTCGACTTTCCTGGGAAAGATCACCAGGCGCGTGTCCATCGACCTGTACCGCAAAAAGCATGCCGACAAGAGATGCGGAAGCGAGTACGAGGTCTCACTGCAGGAGATGCAGGAAAACGGGATTGAGCCGGCAGGTGCAATGGAGAACGAGAGTGAGTATATGGACCTCGGGAAATACATAAGCGATTACCTGAAGACCATATCGGAGGACAACAGGAATATCTTTATAAGGAGATATTTCCACTGCGATCCCCTCAAGGATATCTGCACAAGCTACGGCTTCAGTGAATCAAAAGTAAAGAGCATCCTCTTCCGCGTAAGGGGAGGGCTCAAGGAATATCTGGAAAAGGAGGGTTACTCATTATGAAAGTAAAAGCAGAAGACATTTCATATGCCCTTAATTTCCTGGATGATGAGCTGATCGCAGAGTGCGATAAGGCAAGAGAGGAAGTAAAGGTCACTTCCATCCCTAAGAAAAAGGCAAAGATCACTTCTTTCATGCCCTTTATTGCGGCAGCTGCTGCACTTCTCCTTATCGGTGGTGTGCTCATAGCCGTCCTTCCCAAGATGGGTTCAACTACTATGTATAAAGATTCCGTTTCTAAAATTGAAGAGACAGTGGCTGCTGTTGATAACGCAGTGGAGAATGAGCAGGCAGACGAGACCGTCAGTGAAGAGATAGACAGAAATGCAGGTGATGATTCCACCAGTTATTTAGCTGACGATATATCAGAGATGGTGGATAGTATGGATGGCGAGCTGGGCAGCGACTACTATTCTGCGACTATCGTTCCCGGCGGTCAGGTGGACGGAATACTCACAAGTGAGGTGCATATAGCATGTTCTGCCCTTGATGATGAGATCTATGATCTCGTAACCGGTCTTGGCGGCAGGGAGGATATCGAAGAGGAATACGGTAATACATTACTGAGCTTCTATGTGGAGGATGTTCCTTACGGCGAAGCTGTTGAATATGATCTCTGCGAGGATTCGGACGGATCATCATATGTCTTCGTATTTGAAGATGATGACGGAAAAAGGATAGTTCCTGCTAATGAGGATGAATATGAACTTCTCCGTCAGCTCATAGATGAGCAGGCCGCAAACAGCATCCTCTATATCTATATGTCGGAGAACTGACGACAAGATGATATCCTACCGTCCTGATTATTATGACGAATTCAGATGTATAGCCGGAAGATGCAAGAACTCCTGCTGTATAGGCTGGGAGATAGATGTTGATCCCTTTTCTCAGGAAAGATATGAGAACATAGAGTTTATCAAAGATAAGATAAAGGACGGATCTTATGTCCTCTGTGAAGGGGACAGGTGTCCCTTCTTAAGACAGGATGGTCTCTGCGAACAGATCATAAGATACGGTGAGGATATCCTCTGCGATATCTGCAGGGAGCATCCCAGATTCTATAATGAATATGATGATCATACGGATATGGGCCTGGGACTCTGCTGCGAAGAAGTGTGCAACATTGTTTTACATAAAACAGATAAGTTCAGGCTCGTTCCGGAAAGGGAGATGTCAGAGGAGATCAAGATCATCCAGGACAGGAGCATCCCTTTTTCGGACAGGATCAGAAAGCTGGGGATCCCGGTGCCGGATATGGCGAAGCTCCTGAAGGACTATGGGGACCTGGAAAGGCTCTATCCCGAATGGACTGATCTTCTTCTTGAAGTTTCAGGTGAGGATCTCTCCCCATCTGCTGCTGAAGGATATATGAACTTAAATGCTGTTTCAATGGAGCAGCTGTCGTGCTATTATCTCTACAGATATCCCGATAAGGTGTGGTTCTGCGTTATAACTGCCTATCTTATATCTAATATGTGTTTGTATAGCAAAAGTAAAACAATGTTTGATATAGCAAGAATGTATTCATCCGAGGTGGAATACTCGGATCTGAATATATCACAGCTGGAGAGGATCTATGCTTAAGACCATCTTACTTGACGGCAAGTCAGTGGAATACGAATTCGAACGTAAGAGAGTCAGGAATATAAACCTGAGGATCAGACACGACGGATCCGTTTATGTTTCCTGCCCCAGATATATCGCCGTCAAGGATGTGGAGGATTTTCTCCGTTCCAAATCTGATTTTATCTTCCAGGGGATCAGGAAGATGGCTGACCGCATCGACAAGGCAGCCAGGCCTGTGGACTATTCCGATAACGAAGAGGTAAACGTCTTTGGTGAAAGGTGTACCTTAAGGGTCATGAGTTCTGATAAGAACCGGGTGGTCTTTTCCTGGCCTGAAGTCTTCCTCTATGTCACCGATGTAAGTGATGCGGAACTTAGACGAAAGACTTACGAGAAGTGGAGGAGGAAGATCCTCAAAAATAAGATCCTGGAGATGTGTGAATTCTATTTTCCCCATTTTGAGAAGGCCGGGGTCTCGAGACCCAGCGAGATAAAGTTCCGCCAGATGTCATCCAAGTGGGGTGTCTGCGATGTGAGGAAGAAGACGATAACCTTCAACTATAATCTCTTTGAGGTGCCTGAGGAATCCATCGCCTATGTGGTGGTCCATGAATATGCACACCTTATCGAGCCCAACCACTCCCACAGGTTCTATGCCCAGGTGGGCCGTGTGCTTCCTGATTACAAGGCCAGGATCAGCCAGCTCAAGGAATACTGACCAGGATATCGAACAGCTCATCAAAGGATGAGGCGCAGTAGTCTATATCGTAGGCTTTCATGGAAGCTTCTATATCTCCCTTTGGCATGAACCAGATGGAATCCATACCTGCGTTCTTTGCCCCCAGCATATCTGAGGACAGGGAATCTCCTATTACGATGCAGGACTCCCTGGAGATACCTGTCTTTTCCAGCACCATATCAAAAAACTCGGGGGCGGGCTTTGTTACTCCCATGTCCTCGCTTATGAATACACCGTCCAGATATGCATCAAGTCCGGTGGATCTGATCCTTCCTAAGGCATTTATGGTGGCGCCGTTGGAGATGATGAAGATCCGGGATCCCTGTATCTCCGTCTTGATCCTCCTGACAAGATCCAGCGCTCCCTCCATAAGGACGCCGTTGATGGACATGGTATAGATGAACTCATCGTTGATGGCAAGGGGATCATGAAGGGAAGGGTCGCCGCCGCACCTTTTTATCACATCGGTAAATCTAAGGGTAAAGAGATCCTTTCTGGAGATGGTGCCCTTTTCGAGTTCCAGCCACAGGGACTTGTTATACTCCTTAAATGCACTGTAGATGTCCTCGGTGTAGTGAAGGCCGTGCGCTGTCAGAACGATCTCCAGAGCTTTGTGTTCTGACGCATGAAAATCCAGAAGTGTCTGGTCAAGATCGAAAAGATAATTGTGCTTCATAGCGGCCTCCGTGTAAAGAACTCTACTGAGATTATAGCAGTATGGGTTATAATGACTATAGCTTTTCGAAAGGATAAGGGAAATATGAAAAAGAAACTGATCGCAGGGATCTTAAGTATATCGATGCTGGCCTGCCTGGCATCCTGTTCCGGCGGAACAGAAGAGACTTCAGCTCCTTCCGCTGATAATACGGCGTCTTCTGAGACGACACAGGCAGCCTCAGAAGAGACAACTGCCGTAGAAACGGAAGCTGAGGAAACGGAAGCCCGTGTGGTGGATTATTCCGACCTTCTCAGCGGCTATGATAGATTTGAACTGACTACCACCGACCTGACAGACGGCGTGTGGGACGATGTTATCTCAAATACAGGTGCAGGGGAGAACGCATCTCCCGCTCTTTCCTGGGAGCCTGTGGAGGGAGCTTCCCTCTATGTCATCTACATGGTGGACAGGGATGCATCTTTCTGGATCCACTGGAAGTCCAATGACGTTACTGAGACGGAGCTTCCCCGGGGCTGGGCCACGGATGATTATGTTGGTCCTTATCCTCCCGAGGGATCAGAGCATACTTACGATATCTATGTCATCGCCCTTAAAGCCCCTGTGGAGAGCCTGAAGGGCGGCCTTGACAACGCTTCTCCCAATTTCCCGGACCTTATCATCAAGACAGATACAGATGCTGACGGAAACACCGGAAATATCATCGCCTACGGACAGGTGTCGGGTACTTTCACGGGCAAATGATGAAGCCCTGCCTTTTTCGCGGAGAAAAGCACGAAAACAGACAGTATTCTTAATACAAAAAACAGTTCCTTTTGTGCTATACTATTCGGGTAATATCTTTGTGAAGAAGGTGATTTCTTATGAGTAAGAATATTGACTGGTCAAATCTCGGTTTCGGCTATGTGCCCACAGACAAGAGATTTGTCGCAAACTTCGTTAACGGCAAGTGGGATGAGGGTGCTCTTATAGACGATCCCATGGTCACCATGAGCGAGTGCGCAGGCGTTCTTCAGTATGCACAGACATGCTTTGAGGGACTTAAGGCCTACAGGACAGAAGACGGCAAGGTAGTCTGCTTCCGCCCCGACCTTAATGCAGCCAGGATGGCTGATTCCTGCAGAAGGCTCGAGATGCCCGTATTCCCTGAGGACAAGTTCGTAGATGCATGCCTTGCAGTTGTTAAGGCTAACCTGGACTTCGTACCTCCTTATGGATCAGGTGCAACACTTTACCTGAGACCTTATATGTTCGGTATCAACCCTGTTATCGGTGTTAAGCCTGCTGAGGATTATCAGTTCAGGATCTTCTGTACACCTGTAGGACCTTATTTCAAGGGTGGTGCAAAGCCTATCGTTATCAGGGTATCTGATTTTGACAGGGCTGCCCCCAACGGTACAGGCCACATCAAGGCCGGTCTTAACTATGCCATGAGCCTTCATGCCATTGTTGATGCACATAACAAGGGTTTTTCCGAGAATATGTATCTCGATCCCAAGACAAGGACAAAGGTAGAGGAGACAGGTGGAGCAAACTTCATCTTCATCACCAAGGACGGTACTCTTGTTACACCTAAGTCTGACAGTATCCTTCCTTCCATCACCAGAAGATCTCTTATGATCGTTGCTGAGAAGTATCTGGGCATGAAGGTCGAGCACAGAGAGGTCTACCTCGACGAGCTCAAGGATTTCGCAGAGTGCGGACTTTGCGGAACAGCAGCAGTAATCTCTCCTGTCGGAAAGATCGACGATCACGGCAACGAGATCTGCTTCCCTGCAGGTATGGAGGAGATGGGTCCCTGGACCAAGAAGCTCTACGATACACTTACAGGTATCCAGATGGGCAGGCTCGAGGCGCCCGAAGGCTGGATAAGAGTTATCGAGTGATCATAAAGACCATATAAAACAACCCGGGAGGAAAACAAAATGGCAAAGTACAAATGCAAGATCTGTGGAGAAGAATTCGAAGTAGCAGCAGGCGAGACACCTGTATGCCCTCTCTGTAAGGCAGAAGGCGACAACCTTGAGCTTATCGAGAGTGACGCTCCTGCAGCAACAAACCCCTATGCCGGAACAAAGACAGAGCAGAACCTTCAGGCTGCTTTTGCCGGTGAATCCCAGGCCAGGAACAAGTATACTTATTTTGCTTCCAAGGCTAAGAAGGAAGGATTCGAGCAGATCGCTGCAATTTTCCTTCAGACAGCAGATAATGAGAAAGAGCACGCAAAGATGTGGTTCAAGGAACTGAAGGGCATCGGAACGACAGCCGAGAACCTTGCAGCAGCTGCTGCAGGCGAGAACTTCGAGTGGACAGACATGTACGAAGGCTTCGCTAAGACAGCTGAGGAAGAGGGATTCCCGGAGCTCGCCAAGAAGTTCAGAGGCGTTGCTGCCATCGAGAAGCGTCATGAGGAAAGATACAGAGCTCTCCTTAATAACGTTGAGATGCAGGAAGTCTTCAAGAAGAGCGAAGTAAAGGTTTGGGAGTGCAGAAACTGCGGTCATATCGTAGTCGGAACAGAAGCACCTGAGAAGTGCCCTGTCTGTGATCATCCCCAGTCTTATTTCGAGGTTCACGCCGAGAACTACTGATCTGATTTTCAGGTTGATCCATAATTGGGCTGTCTTCCCGTTTTTTCGGGGAGACAGCCTTTTTTTGAGGCTTCAGGGGCTCCCTTTTACATTGTAAAAGACCGTAAAATCGGTTATCATTAAAGTCTGTAGTAATGTGCGCGTTTTATTATTTGGGGGGCAATATGAGAACGGCATTTACGATACTATTTTCCATAATGATCGTCTTACTGGGTGTATGCTCTGCTGCTTCCCGTCGCTCTTATAAGCCCATCGGCAAGACGCTTTCCCTCTTTATCTTTTCCATCATCTTTCCCATCGCAGGAAATCTTATAATAATCGCTTCTTCTGACAGGGGAATCTCCACCCTCGGATATTATATCTACTTCCTTGGTATGGATGTCCTGATGATCTCCACTCTGAAGTTTACCTTCGAGTATTGTGTCGTTTCCTGGAGAAGTAAGATACTGAGGGCTTCCGTATACAGCCTTATCATTGCTGATGTTATCCAGTATGCCCTGAATCCGTTTTTCGGGCAGGCATTTTCCACGGAAGCCACTATGGTGGACGGATACCCTTATTTCACGCTTGTTCCCTACTGGGGACAGACATATCACAGGGCAGTGGATTACGGCATGCTCCTGGGCGTTCTCATCATCTATGTTGTGAAGATGATAAGATCTTCCAGGATCTATACGGAAAGGTACTGGGTCATTTTCGTGACCATGCTCTCCACCGGTCTTCTACAGACCATGATCATCTTCTTAAGGATCCCCGTGGACAGATCCATGATCTCCTTCGGTATATGCGGATACCTGGTGTTCTATTTTTCAATTTACTACCGCCCCTGGCGCCTTTTGGACAGGATGCTGGCAAATATCGCTTCGGATCTTCCTGAGGCCCTGTTCTTCTTCGATGCCTACGGCAGATGTATCTGGGCCAACAGCCAGGGCAAGGAGATAGGTAATATCCAGGGGGAGAAGTTCGAAGGAACATATAAGCGTCTCACAGACAAGTTCGGTGAGATAGATCTCATATCGGGGGACTGGTGCTCCAGGAAAGTATTCGGTGAGGGAGAGGATATCAGGTATTACATCTTCGAAAAGCACACCGCCACGGACGAGAAGAACAAGGTGACCGGGTCGTTCCTCACCATCAGGGATATCACCGAGAGCCAGAAGGAACTGATGCACGAAAAGTATATCGCCACCCATGACAGGCTGACGGATCTTTACAACAAGGAACACCTCTATGCCGTGGCCGCCGAGAGGATAAAGAGCAATCCTGACATTTCCTACTACCTTATCTTCGTGGATATAATGGACTTCAAGATCGTTAACGATATCTTCTCCAGTGCTTTCGGAGACCGTGCCCTTGTGGAGATAGCAGATTTTCTGAGGGAGAATATGAGCCCTAAATGTGTCTTCGGAAGGATCGGAGGCGACACCTTCGGCATCCTGGTCCCGGTGGAGGAATTCGACAGGGATGAGATGGAGGAGAAGCTCTCGGGCTTTGTGGTAAATGACGGCAATGTGGAACACCACATCCTTATCCATCTCGGAGTCTATGAGGTCACCAGAAGGGATGAGGATATCTCCGTCATGTTCGACAGGGCGCACCTGGCACTCAAGAAGATAAGTGACGAATACCATGTCCATATCGCTTTCTACGATGAGGAGGTCAGAAAGCAGGTGCTCTGGGGTCAGCAGATATCCACCCAGCTCCATGATGCAATGAAGGAAGGCCATGTCATACCGTATCTCCAGCCCATCATCGATCAGGAGGGACATACAGTGGGAGTGGAAGCCCTGGCCAGATGGGAGCATCCCGAAAACGGATTCCTCAATCCCGGAAGCTTTATCCCGGTATTCGAAAAGAACGGCATGATCGTTGATATAGACAGGTATATGTGGAAATGTGCCTGCGAGATCCTTGCCAGATGGGGAAAGGTGGACAGGGACCTGTTCGTCTCCGTTAATATCTCTCCCAAGGATTTCTACTTTATGGATGTGGCCGGGGAACTGAAGCGCCTTGTCCGCGAATATGATGTGGATCCCTCAAGGCTCAGGGTGGAGATAACGGAGACGGTCATGATGACGGATGTGGAAAGTAAGATGAATGTCCTGAACGAACTTCGAAGAGCAGGTTTCATCGTGGAGATGGACGATTTCGGAAGCGGATATTCATCCCTTAACCTCCTTAAGGATCTTCCCGTAGACGTCCTTAAGATCGATATGAAGTTCCTTAACAGGGCAGA
>CACXGG010000042.1 GCA_902767145.1 Oscillospiraceae bacterium
GTCAGATCATAAGGCAGTTTCTTTAAGATCATATAGATGACCTCCGTCAGTCAAAAAGTGCAGGGACATAGCTCTGTGTATCCACATCGAACATGCCCTTTGTAAGGATGCGGAGCTTGGGTATTACCGGAAGAGCCGTAAAGGCCAGGGTCATGAAGGGATCGATACCGGAAGGTACACCCATGAGGCGGGCCTGCTCCTTCATCTCCGACAGAACAGACTCAACATAAGCCGCATCCTTATCACACATAAGTCCGCCCAGGGGCAGAGGAAGCGAACATACCACTTCACCGTCCACAGCGATGGCAAGTCCTCCCAGATTCGAACGCACGGCATTTGCTGCCACAGCCATATCGATATCGTTGGTACCTGCGACTATCAGGTTATGGGAATCGTGGGCAACACTTGATGCGATGGCACCGTAGCGGATGCCGTAACCTCTTGCAAATCCCACTCCCACATGACCTCTGTTCTTATGTCTCTCTATAACCGCCAGCTTGATAATGTCCTTATCAGTCTCGACTCCGGGAGAGGGTACGATATGTCCGTCAAAAGCCAGCTCGGATGCACGTGAAAGAGCGGCGGGAACGATGACCTCCCTGGTAAGGAGCTCACCGGGTACCATCTCGATGACACGCTTTTTAGAGCCGTTTTCACGCAGTGCAAAATCAGTAGAATGAAGTTCCTTCAGGTTAAAGCTCTCATATACGTGGGGAAAGTCTGCCGCACCCTTGGAAAAAGGCGGGATGTCCACACACATGGAATGGTCAGATGCCACCAGGACACCTGTCTTATAGACCTTCTCCACAACAAAGGAATCAAGATCGGATACAACGATAAGATCAGCCAGATATCCGGGAGCGATGGCGCCCCTGTCCGTAAGGCCGAAATATGTTGCCGTATTATATGTAGCCATCCGGATGACATTCTCAGGTTTCTTACCGCGGGCAATAGCTGAGCGGATGATGTAATCGATATGTCCCTGGCTAAGGATATCTCCGGGATGCTTGTCGTCAGTTACCAGCATACACCTTCCGAAGTACTCATCGTCGAACAGGGGAAGGAGTGCCTCCAGGTTCTTGGCTGCAGTTCCTTCACGCACCATTATCCACTGGCCCATCCGAAGCTTCTCTATTGCCTCCGAAGCAGTAGAGCACTCATGGTCAGACTTAACGCCTGCTGCCACATATGCATTGAGTTCAAGGCCGGTCAGTCCGGGAGCATGTCCGTCTACGATGCGGCCGCGGTCCTTGGCATCCAGTATCTTGGAAACGATGGAATCGTCTCCTCTTACAGTTCCGTAGGAATTCATAAGTTCCGCCAGACCCAGGACACGGGGATCCTCATAAAGTCCCCTGAGGGTATAGGCATCCAGGATAGCGCCTGACTCATCAAGAGGAGTGGCAGGCACACAGGACGGAAGCATAAAGAACACATCCAGAGGAAGGTTACTGCTGTTCTCCAGCATATAACGGATACCTTCCGTACCCGCAACATTAGCTATCTCATGGGGATCAGTAACAACGGCCGTAGTACCGCAGGGGACCACCGCCTTCGAGAACTCGGAAGGAGATATCATGGAGCTCTCTATATGGATATGTCCGTCGATAAGTCCGGGACATACCACCTTGCCGGTGCAGTCCACTTCCACGTCGCCCGTATAGTCTCCGATACCTGCGATGACACCGCCCTTGACTGCGATGGATCCGGTCTCGAAAACACCGGTAAATACATTCAGGTATGTAGCGTTTCTGAAAACGAGATCTGCAGGAGCAACGCCCCTGGCAACATCTATTAGTTCTTTAAACTTTTCGGGTGAATTTCCACAGCTGTATAAGAATGCGTCTTTCATATTGTCTTCCTCCCAGAAGTATTATAAATCTTTGAGAGAAAAACTACACTATCAGAACCAGGGTCTTCTCGTCTTTGGCTTGAGATTTATAGCTATACCGCCCAGTACAGAGCAAATGAGTCCTGTGACGCCGAAAGCATAGGCAGTCCCGGAAAGAGGCCTGCCCACATAGGATCTTGAGGGCTTCTCCGGATCGTAATTGACCAGTACCTTATCTCCGACAGAGGTGAAACCTGCATCCCCTACCGCAGTAAAGACACCTGCATCCGTCCTGTAGGATGCATAAGTCTTATCCACTGACATATCGCCAAAATAACTGCTCCTGAAATCGATAACTGTACCCTCCACCGTGGCAGTACACTTTTCCGTCATTATGTTATATCTGACCTTCGAAAATCCGATAACAACGATCGAGACCAACGCTGCCACAACAAAGGCAGCAGTGATAACCTTTACCAAAACAGTCGTATTCATCTTCCCATCCTCCGTTCATTACTCCACTTGCGATGAACGATATTCCGAGAAAGATTATACCATATTTGTTGCTTCCCGGGTCAAGAGGCTTACATGTCCAACCCTTGTCTCTCCCATGATGGGCACATCCACATCAGGGGTCGTCCACTGATAAATAAATCCGCACTTCTTCTGTACCCTGGCTGACCGCTCATTTCCGTCGTAGTATCCGATCCATATCTTATCCATACCAAGATCCTCAAAGGCATGCCACAGCATCTCACCTACCGCCTCAGGCATCAGTCCTGAAACAAGAAAGCAAATAAAAGCAACAATACAGGACGCTCCTATCAC
>CACXGG010000043.1 GCA_902767145.1 Oscillospiraceae bacterium
AGCCCTTGCTTTATCTTTAAATCTCTCATTTAAAGTCTTTTGCAGCTCTTTTACCTTCTTTTCTTCATCCAGGACAGTCAGATAAAGGATCTGCTCATCTTTTCTGAACTTGTTGCTAATATAGTTTCTGAAGGGTGATTCCCTGTATTTATCGAAAAGGGCGATCTCAGCTTTGTTTTTAAGTTCTCCGTAAAAGATAAGTACTGTGGAGTCGCACATAACATTTACAAAGCAGTGCATTCCCTTCTCTTTTATTATCCTTTCAGCTTCAGCGCTTATTTCGGTATCCAGATACTCGGTGGCCAGGTATTCCTTCTTTTTAAGATCGTACATAGCCGCACCGTCCATTACGATTATGGGAAGTTCCAGCTTTACTCCCTTCATCAGTGAAGTGACCTTTGAAGGAGTGTGGACAGTAGAAACAGTAAACTTAAGGCCGCTGTCTATAAGCCTGTTAAGCTCTATGACGCTGTATCTTGAAACTGTGGGATCATCGTTGATAAGAACATCATCTATTCCACAGACATATACATTTTCCGTATCCTGCTTTCCCGGGAAACGGATAAGGTTAACAAGAACTCCCACTCCGATACCGATCAGTGTATCCAGGGCACGGTCTATAGCTAAAACATAAGCCGCTTCATCAAAGGAATGGGTAAGGGCGATGCTTAAAAATACGGAACAGGAAAAGAAGGCCGCGCTTCTTTTATTTAAGACTACTGTCAGATAAATAACAGGGATTATCATTAAAGAAGCCAGAAGATCCACGACTAAAGTATTTCCAAGGCCAAGGAACCTGACTGCGATTATAAAGATAAATCCATATACGGCGCCGATAACAGATCCTATCATCCTCTGGCCTGCGTTGCTCTTTGTAGTCTCAAAGTTAGGCTGCATGCACCAGATGGCTGCAAGGGCGCTATATAAAGGCAGTCCGTCACCGATGGGAAGAAGGGTCCTCAGATAGTAGATGACCATACAAAGGGCTACTGCCACTGCTGATTTGATCATCCTTCCTCCAACAGGGGGCAGCCTTTTAAGTCTGTCTACTTCTTTCATATTAGATGTCAATACTTAACTGAACCCAGCTGTACTCCTTCTACAATGTCTTTCGAAAGGAAAGCAAAAAGGACGATGGGAGGAAGCACCAGGAATATAGTCAGGGATCCGATTATCAATGCGGCAATAGCAGGATCTTCAAACATATCAGCTGCTAAACCTGAAAACATCATTGCCATTATGGAAAGAGGCCTCTTCTCATCCTTTACCAATACGATACCAGGTATGACATATTCAGTCCAGCTGTCCAGGAAGATAAAGATAGCCTGGGTAGCAAGCGCAGGTTTCATAAGAGGCAGGATTATCTTGTTAAAGATACGTATCTCCCCTGCTCCGTCCATTCTGGCAGATTCCAGGATATCTTTGGAGAAAGTAGCCTCCAGATAAAGCTTCATAAAATAAACTGCCAGGGGGGCGGTGATGGCTGGAAAGATGACCATGCAGAGCTTGTTGGCCAGATGGAATTTCCACACCAGCTGGTAATAACCGATGATGGTTATGTTGCTGGGGATCATCATGACGATGATTATAAACTTGTTAAAGATCCTTCTGAACTTCCACTCATATGCCACCAGGGAGTAAGCTGTAATGGCCGATACGTAAACACAGGAGACGGTGCTTATTCCGGAGATGATCATAGAATTCTTAAAGGCTCCGGGCAGCGGAGTATAACGCAGGACCAGATCGATAGCTTCTCTAAAAGATAAAGTAGATTCCGAGCGTGCTGCCTTCATGGCGGGATCGATAATATCTCCGGAGATCAGTGTGACAAAAGGCGCGATGACCAGAGCCGTTATACCTATAGAGACGATATATGTAATTATCTTAAGAGCCAGATCTGTCTTCTTAACAAAAGATCTGCTTAACTGATTCTCACTCATGATGCTTCACCTCTTGCTCTAGCCATTTCCCTTTTTTCTTTTCTTCTCATCTTGCGAAGTGCTTCTTCATCCTTATCCCGGAAAAATGCAAAATAGAAAATACCGGATATAACGGCACACAGGAAAAGAAGGACGATACATCCTACGGATGCTCTGTCCAGGCATTGTCCTGCCTGCATCTGTATATAGCTCTGCAATGTGAGATTCTCCCTGTCAGAGCTGTAACCGAATATGGCAGGTATATCGCTCATTCCGAGACAATCAACTACAGACAGGATCGTAATAAAGAGCATGACAGGTCTCATGCAGGGTATCGTAACATGGAAGAAGGTCTGGAGCCTGTTGGCACCGTCCATCTCCGCTGCTTCAAAAACCTCCACAGGGACACTGGTGATACCTACGACAGCATAGATAAAAGTGATACCAAAATGCATAAATATACTGACGATTATAATGAAGAAGGGCATGGATGTGAGATATTCGAAGTCTTCAAACTCAAATCCGAAGCCGTCGATCATTGAAGCCATGTAGAGTTTAAATGCAAATGATCCGAAGAACATGAGAAGGAAGCTGGTAAGAAGGCTGCCCACGGTACTTCCGGCCAGGAGCTTGGGAAATACGAATATGCTCTTTAAGATCTTTCTACCCTTAAATTTCAATCTTCTGTCAGTCATCATAACTGCCAGCCAGAAAGCCAGGATCCACTCGGGGATTATCTGCCCTATGGAAAACTTAAATGTATTCTTTACCGAATCCCAGAAAGATGCTGCAGTAAATACCTCTTTGAAGTTCTGATACCAGGGATACCCTTCCTGGGATAAAAGTTTAGGCTCGGCATAGCCTATATAGTGTCTTACGTAACAGAAAGCATAGTAAAGGGAGTTTCCCATGGGTACAAAAGTAAAGATAAGATAGAGCACGATAAAAGGAAGTGCGAATATATATCCCCACTTGGCGTAACGCCTGTTGATAGGTTTTGTCTTAACCTTTATCCGGGCTTCCTTATTTTCCATCTTTCTCTTTTTCCTTCTTTTCTTCTTCGTCCGCTTCCTTCTTCACGCTGTGCTTTGTAGCGTGCTTTCCGTCCCCTTCCAGAAGGACAGGTCTTGAATGATCCACCACCTTTTTCACTTTTTTCGCAAAGAGCAGGTACTGGACCTGGTCGGTGATCTTCTGCTCAGCCATACCAAGTAATACAGAAAGGAGCACTACGGAAACGGCATATATGAGAAGGTTATTCTTTACATCTCCAACGCAGATCACCATATCGGGGACTTCTATGAAGCGGCAGAAAGTAATAGCTGCCAGATTCATAAGATATGTATGAAGCGCATATTTACCAAAGAAACGGGTAACCGGATTCTCAACATGATATTTCATCATGAAGATAAATACTGTGGGTGCAAATATGAAGAGCACCGGGATCTGAAGGAAATAAGTGATGATCTTATCCCCGATAGCAGGACCATTGCCTTCCCACTCTGACCAGTATCCGAAAAAGCCCTGGCCGAAGGAAGACAGACCGTCAAGCAGCAGGGTGATGATAAGAAGCTTACTGAACCTGCCGTAAAAATCCTTCTTAAAGAAAGCGGTGATCTTCTCCTCGTAGGTAGCGAATATAAGTCCTGCCAGGAAGGCCGGTGCAGTATTGACCCACCATTCTCCGCTGAACCAGAACACATTGTCGCCCTGCCACCACTTCATCCAGTTCATCCAGTACTGGTCGCTCATCCACCAGTTCTTGGGGCCGTACCACCAGGCATAATGACCCTCCACACAGAAGATCATGGCCATGAGGATCATGAAGGCAAAGATGATAGCAAAACTGACCTTGCGGTTCTTGATATGCATGAAGCAGAAGTAGAAAACAATATACAGAAGAGTCAGGACAATAGGGAACCAGGCATAGGTATTCATCATGGTAAGGCCAAGGAAATTAGTCACCCACTGGGTACCGGCCTTAGGGATCTTCATAAGGAAGATCAGGATACCATATATAATGACATCAATATAAAAAGGAACAACGATGGCCTTTAATACCCTCTTCTTCATAAAGCCCTTAAGATAGTCCTTCTTTGTATCAAAGCTTTTGACAAGGCCGTAGCCGGAACAGAAAAAGAATATGGCAACGAAATAAACACCTGCATTAACGAAAACAGACAGGACTCCCTCTTCCTGGAAGAAGGGCTCCTGGGAAATGTGATGGAATAAAATACCAAAGGCGGCCAATCCTCTAAGGGACTTCATGGCTTCAAGGGATGTGAAATCCTCATTGAACTCGCCCTTCCTGCCCAGCTTGTTTTTGGCGCCCCAGATAAGGAGGGCAAAAAATATCAGCAGGACAATTGCGTCCAATACACTTAAGCCTGACATTCCGATCAAAAAACTTGCCATCAGTATCTCTTCGAACTCCAAAACAATATGCAGTAAT
This sequence comes from Oscillospiraceae bacterium, assembly GCA_902767145.1. Lineage (GTDB taxonomy): Bacteria > Bacillota > Clostridia > Saccharofermentanales > Saccharofermentanaceae > Saccharofermentans. The sequence continues at coordinate 4,372 of CACXGG010000043.1, forward strand.
TCACGTTACCACCTTATCAAAAATCATTGAAATATACAATCGACTGTTGGTAGAATTCAATAAAATAAGGGGTTTTCGGGTTTTCAGATATTTCCACTAACCCGCTCCCGGATGATATAATTAAGACAGGTTATGGACAAGGAAAAGACTGGACAACTGATCACGGAGCTCCGCAAAGAGAAGGGTATGACCCAGAAGCAGCTGGCGGAGGCCTTGAACGTCACGGACAAAGCCGTGTCCAAATGGGAGCGCGGATTAAGCTTCCCTGATGTCTCCATGCTGGAACCCATCTCCGATCTTCTGGACATATCGATCCTGGAGCTTCTGGAAGGAAGCAGGACCGACCCTGACAAGAGCCTGAGCCAGAACGAGGTACAGGAACTTATCAAAGGATCAGTGGGTCTCAGTGAAGAGGAGATCCGTCACAGAAAGCAGATGAGCAGGTTCATAATAATATTCCTTGTGGTCCTGTTCCTTTTACTGATATCCATCACGCTGAACATAATCAGCTTCTTAGTATAAGAAAGGAGAAGAGATTTGGAACTGACGATAGCATTTTATGCATCCATAGCGATCCTTGGTGCGATACTGCTCCCGGGTGTAAAGGTCCGCCCTGCGGATGATACATCCTTCTTCGACAGGGTATCCACAAAGGAGATCCAGGGCCTTCTGGCTGTATTCATCATATTCCACCAGACGGTGATCGTATTTATCAACGAAAGCTATCTCACCGGCCTTATGGGATTGTACGGCTACAGCGGCATCCTGGCGGTCGCTTTCTTCTTCTTCTGTTCAGGATACGGTCTCATCAGGCGCCGGATGACCGATGAGAGCTATCTTAAGGGATTTATGAAAAGAAGGATATTTACAGTCCTTGTTCCATACTTTATCTGTAACTATATCTATCTTACATCGGCTATCATCGACAATATCCACACAGGTAACCACTTCACCATCCTGGAGGTCGTCATGGCCTTTTTCGGATTATTCCTTGTAAATAACCAGATGTGGTTCGCAGTGGAGATCATGATCCTCTATATCATCTTCAGGATCGTCTTCGCCCGGGTCAAAAAAGTCGGTACAGGCATCCTCATCATGACAGGTGCTGTACTGGTGATGATCACCATCGGCCTTCTTGCAGGCCATTCAGAGAAAGCCATGATGACATACTGGTTCCAGGGCGAGTGGTGGTACAACACCATCCTCATGTTCCCTCTTGGAATGTTCTATGCCTATAAGAAGGACGTCATCGACAGAGTGTTTAAGAAGGCATTCGTATCTGTCCTCATCGGCTCCTCTGTCCTCTTCCTCATCATGAACTTCGTCCACATGATACTCGTCGACTACAGTATCTACTGGAGAGAATATATGGACGACGATATGGAATTCTTCGATAAGATCCTTGGACTGTCCCAGGAGACCTTCTTTGAGATATTTTTCCTGATCCTTGTGATAACCGTCATGTCAAAGCTCAGGTTCGACAATCCCGTCCTGAGATTCCTGGGAAAGATCTCCCTGGAGACCATAATGCTCAACTATCTGGTGATAGATAAACTCATGTTCCTGAACGAAAGATACGGCATTCTGGTCTACCTCCCTGCCGTCCTTCTGGGAACATTAGCCTGTGCATCGGTGGTCTACATGATAAAGAACTTCGTACTGGAGAAAAGATCCGGATTATTCGACGGCAAGATCGGCTGATCCGCCGAAATATTCCCGATATCGGGAATCATAAACCGGTTTTTAGAGAATTATTACAAGAATTCCCGAATATCTGCCGATCCGGCACGATATTCGGGAATCTTCTTTTTTACTTCCTGACCAAAGCCTGTTTTATACCGGAATAGATATAGATGAAGAATGCAGTTACCGTAAATATGGCTACCGGCGGGAAATTCCCGAAGAATGCGTCATTATCCGTAACTGCCAAAAGATGCATCACGAAGATATGCATTATATAGATGCCAAAGGAGCAGTCCCTTCCAAGCTTTTCAGCAAATGTATCCTTTCCGAAGTCAGGAAACCTGAGGCACAAAAGAAGGAGCACATATGTCAGGATCTCACAGCTTACAAAAGGCACCATGACTCCCGCCTTATATGTATTGAGCTCAACTGCAGCAGTGATCATAAGTACCGGGAAGGATATAAGGAGCAGCGGGGTTATGAACTTAGGCTTAAGGATCTGCTCCTTATATCTTGCGATCAGCATTCCCGTCATGGTATAGCCCATACCCACCAGCACCGCATTTCGAAGCTGATATGACTCACCTATCCCCATATGGGACAAGATCACATAACAGGCAATAAGGAGAGGGCCTGCGAAAAGTGCCGGCTTTAATATCCTGATCTTATTAAGAAGGATCATTATAACGAGAGCATAAAGAAGCGATCCCAGGAACCACAGATGCTCCGAAAAGGGCGAAAAGTTATAAAGGAGGAAGTTCTTCCAGGCTTCTGATGTGAGCATATACTTCATCTCCCGGAGGGACCCCGTGGAGGTCCTGGTAAAGAGAGCTATATAAGCTCCGTAGAAAAGATTGGAAGCCACATAGAATATGAGCATCCTGAGGGCCTGCTTCTTAAGGCGCCCCATCATCTCATCACAGTCCTCACGGAAGAGGAAATATCCGCAGACCGCGAAAAAGAAAGGAACCGCCGTCTTGCCGTAGGTTATGAAGACGTCACCGGCCTTTCCGGGGAAAGGCCAGTGGATCGTCACAACAAGGAAAGCCATTATGATCCTCAGGACATCAATTGAATGATTCCTGTTCATTTTGATGTTTTCCCCTTCCCCTTGATGAGGCGGATAAGATACTTATCAACGCCGCTCAGGATGGTAGCAAGTGCTACGGAGAAAAGG
>CACXGG010000044.1 GCA_902767145.1 Oscillospiraceae bacterium
GAGATAGCATACGAGATAGGATATAAGGACCCCAGGTATTTCTCCTTTGTATTCAAGAGACATCTGGGCTGTACTCCCAGCCAGTACCGTAACGGGGAAACCGAAGGATGAGGTTCTTTAAGGAGCGCTTTAATAAGAACACCGTACAGGGGAAGATGTACCGCCTCCTGCTTCAGATGTTCATTCCCATCGTAGGTATCCTCCTTATAATCTTCGCCATGATCGTTACCCGTAATATCATGTATGAATCGGTATCGGGAAACATCGTCAAGGCATCAGGCTTCAACCAGAACTTCAAGGATGATATAGATCTTCAGATGTATCTTTATGTCTCGGGAAGCAGCGACGAGATCCCCTGGGATGATGTTGCCGCAGCTAAATCCCTGGCGGAGGAACTTCTCAAGAATACCACCGATCCTGACAGCCGTAAGGCAATGAACAACGTTCTGGCGCTCTGCGATAACCTGAGTACCTATATGACCAGGATAGAACAGACCAAGTCCTATGACGAGAGGATGAAGCAGCTGGAGACTAACATCTACGGCATCACATCCCTTATCGAGGATTATATCTATTCCTATCTTTACTATGAGGCCGGCGAGATGGCCAGCATCCAGAGGCAGCTGGATTTCTGGATGACCATCGAGATTGCATTTATCGGCCTTGTAATGGTCATCATCACTCCCATCGTCCTGAGAAGGGCAGTGAGGCTCAGCAGGAGCATCACCGAACCCATCGTGGAGATGAATACCCGTGTAGAAGAGATCGGTGGGGGAGACCTTACAGCCCACACACCGGTGGAGACCGATGACGTGAGCCTGTCACTTCTGAGTTCCGGAATAGAGGACATGGCGGACAAGCTCAATAAGCAGATAGAACTCAACCGCCAGGAGCAGATAAAGCTCAGGGATATCGAGCTCTCACTTATCCAGGCCCAGATCAATCCCCATTTCCTTTATAACACTCTTGATGCCATCGTCTGGCTCATAGAGATCGGCAAGAACGACCAGGCGGAGCAGATGGTCACCAGCCTTTCCTCCTATTTCCGTTCCTTCCTCAGCGACGGTAAGGATATCGTTACCATCGGAGAGGAAAAGGAGCATATAAAGAGCTACCTGGAGATCCAGCAGGTGCGTTACAGGGATATCATGGAATATGAGATCAACATCGATCCTGAAATAGAGGGAAACAAGCTTCCTAAGATGACCCTGCAGCCTCTGGTGGAAAATGCTATCTATCATGGACTGAAGCCCAAGAGAGGTAAGGGTAGGATCATAGTTACCGGTGAGGCAGTGGATAACAAGATCATCCTCAAGGTGAGCGATACCGGACTTGGTATGAGCGAGGAGGAACTTCTGGAACTCAAGGAGAGGGTCCTGAGCGAAGATACCACCAGCTTCGGACTTACATCGGCATATAAGAGGCTCAAGCTCCTTTACGGGGATGAGTGTTCCTTTGATATCGAAAGTACTCCGGGAGAAAGCACATCCATCAAGATGAGCATCCCACGAAAGGCGGAGATAGATGATGAAACGATTCTTTAGTATTTTGCTCCTTGCTGCGTCAGTGGCTCTTTTCGGAGGATGCATCAGAGACGGTTCCGCTCCTGAGGAGGAAACGGAACTCTTCGTGGTGGGATTTTCCCAGAGCGGATCGGAGTCGGACTGGAGACTTGCAAATACAGATTCCATGATAGAGACATTTACAGAGGACAAGGGATATGAACTTGTGGTGGAAAATGCCATGCAGCAGCAGGATAACCAGATAGCTGCAGTGAGGAGCTTCATCCTTGAGGGAGTAGACCTTATAGTCCTGGCTCCTGCCATGGAGGAAGGATGGGACACGGTACTTAATGAGGTATATGATGCGGGTATCCCGGTCATCATCATGGACCGTTCCGTAAATGTAGGAAATAACAGTCTCTATCTTTCCAATGTGGGTTCTGATTTCCTGGGTCAGGGAAATAAGGCCGTGGAATGGCTGGATGAGCAGACAGCGGGGGAGGAACTGAAGATACTTCATCTTCAGGGCACCTACGGCACCACGGCGCAGCTTTTGAGAAGCCAGGCCCTGGAAGACGGGGTCGCCTCACACGATAACTGGGAATTTGCAGGTCAGATCTGCGGAGATTTCACAGAGGCCAAGGGATACGAGATAATGACGGAATTCCTTGAAGAAAACACGGATTTCAATGTCCTTTACAGCGAGAACGACAACATGACCTTCGGAGCCATAAGAGCCCTTGATGAAGCCGGCATAACATATGGTGAGGGGGGCCAGGTAAAGATCATTACTTTTGATGCCACATCCGCTGCTCTGCAGCTCTGCTTTGACGGAAAAGTGGATCTCTGTGTGGAGTGTAATCCCCTTCAGGGTCCCAGAGTGGAAGAACTGATCTGCCAGTACAGGAACGGAGAGGATATACCTAAGCAGGTATATATCGAAGAAGCCCTCTTTACTAAAGATGATCTTACCCAGGAGATAATAGACGGAAGGACTTATTAACTGCTCTTCCTGATATTAAGGGTCCACCTTAGATGCTTTCCCTGTCTTTTTGAAATGACCGCATCGGTAAGGGCGCTGCAGATATCTTTTTCGTCATAGGATATGGTGGTGATGCTGATGTCGCTCCTGGTCACATAGTAGCTGTCTCCCGGGGAGACTACAGCTATGTCTTCAGGAACTCTTATGTTCCTTCTTAGAAGTTCCTTTATCAGATGATATGCGATCTGATCGTTCTGGCAGATGACTGCATCCTTCCCGGGGAGGCATTCATCTATAAACTTCCGGAAGAGATCATCCATTCCTCCAAAGAGGCGTTTCTGGTCCGTGTACGAAAAGAGACGGAATCCGTTTTCGTCAAAGGGAAGGGAAAGATATGCACATGTCTCCATACAGCCCCTGTAGCAGGAAAGGCCGGCGGAATCATCTATGCGGAAAAGACCGGCGAGGTGTCTTCTGCCCCTTTCGGAAAGGTGGTGCACAAGAGAGGCGATGCCTTCCTCATGACCGCCCCCGACTACTATCTGACCATTGTCCTTAATGGGGTAGGAACGGTGGAAAAAGATGACGGTGGTCCCCTTCTCCGCGATCTTATCGATCAGAGAAGTGTTCGGGTTGGGGATCAGGTTGCAGAAGGGATCGATGATAACGGCACATGGATGGCTTTCCAGGACTTCCGACAGGATCTCCCTTTCCTTTGAAACAGATCCGGAAGTGCTCCTGCAGGTAAGCACATATCCTTTGGAAACAAGATCTTTCTTAAGTTTTGATAATAAAGAAGGATATATATATTCATCTTCATCAACAGTGATAAAGAACACCTTGTTGTCAGGGGCATCTATCATGTCGGCTATATATGACCCTGATCCCCTGCGCTTAACGATAAGGCCTTTTCTTCCCAGTACTTCAAGGGCGAGCCTTATGGTCTGACGGCTGCAGGAATACATGGAACACAGCTCGCCTTCAGAAGGGAGCCTGCTGTCTCCTTCTGCTTTCATCTTCTTGATGCGTAACTCGAGATCGTTTGCGATGGTCAGGTATTTTGATGCCATGGTCTTTCTCCTGAAAAAGGCTTTTACGGCATGTGTTCTCTTACTTGCCGCCATTATATCCCATAAGCAGGTGATACCTGGTTGATTATCTTATCATCATTTGCAGAGGGGGATTATTTTGTGTTGGTTTTTTTACCGTATTATTTATGACACGAGTGATTTTTCCCACCTCCGGCTTTTCGCATGGTCAAAGTGTCAATGGTTTTTTACGGTTAATAAAAGGGACGGTCGTAAGATATTCAACAACAAATCGTAAGATATTCAACATTTTCTCCTGAAAAGAGTTCTTTCACCAAAGATCTGTACTTGATTTTTTGCTGGTTTGGAAAGTTGTATTTATGCAGTTTAACCATTCTCAATACCCCTTACGAAGAATCATTGAAAGGGTTTTTGAAAATGTGTTTACTTGGGGCAGAAACACAGGGAGGGCCTGTGTTATGAAAACCCAATATCCTAAACAAGGAAGAAAGAGGCAAAAAAATGAAGAGATTAATGAAGATCTTAGTTTCAACAGTTCTCGTTGCATCACTCGGTCTTGCTGCTTGTTCTTGCGCAGCAAAGGGCGGCGAAGAAGACAGCGGTCTCATCAAGGTTGGTATCATCAACAACGATCCCAACGAGTCCGGTTATCGTACAGCTAACGACAGAGACATGAAGAACACCTTCACAGAAGAGAACGGATATGATGCATCATTCTATTACAGCCTGAAGAATGAGGATCAGATCGCTGCAGCTCAGCAGTTCATCCAGGATGAAGTTGATTATCTTCTTATTTCCGCAGCTGGTACATCCGGTTGGGATTCCGTACTCCAGGAAGCTCAGGATGCAGGCATCAAGGTTATCCTCTTCGATAGAACTATCGATGCAGACGAGAGCCTTTATGAAGCTTCTATCGTATCCGACATGGCTCAGGAAGGCCAGCAGACAGTTGATTGGCTCGCTTCCCAGAACCTTGACGAGTACAACATCATCCACATCCAGGGCGTTATGGGTTCCGCAGCTCAGATCGGCCGTACAGGCGCTCTTGATGAGATGGTAGCAGCTAATGACAACTGGAACATCGTAACACAGCAGACAGCAGAGTGGAACGCAGAGAACGCTCAGCAGATCGTTCAGTCTGTTATCGACTCCGGCGAGTCCTTCAACGTAATCTACGCTGAGAACGACGATATGGCTAAGGGTGCTGTTCAGGCTCTCGACGCAGCTAACATCTCTCACGGTGTAGGCGGCGACGTTATCATCATCGGTTTCGACTGCAACACATGGGCTCTTGAGGAACTCCTTGCAGGTAACTGGAACTATGACCAGCAGTGCAATCCTTTCCAGGCTGAGTACATCGACAACATCATCCAGAATGGTGCTACACAGAAGGTAGTCATCATGGAAGAGCAGGGCTTCGATGCTACAACTATCACTCAGGAAGACGTAGATAACTACGGTATCTGATCTGACTGATCTTTAGAACAAATATTGAGTAACCACAGATGAATGTGCGGTGCGTGTTTCATCGCACCGCACATTCTTTTTACTACAGGAGGCGGAAAAGATGGAAAAAGGCGCTGTATTGGAAATGCGCGGTATCTGTAAATACTTTCCCGGTGTAAGAGCTCTCGAACAGGTAGACTTCACTTTAAGGGAAGGCGAGATACATGCTCTCATGGGAGAGAACGGTGCAGGAAAGTCGACACTTATCAAGGTCCTCACCGGCGTATATCCCAAAGACGGAGGAAATATACATCTTGCAGGGTCAGATAATGAAGTTAATATCCGTTCTCCTCAGGACGCCCAGAACCTGGGTATTGCAACGGTCTATCAGGAGATCACTCTCTGCCCTAACCTGACCGTAGCAGAAAATATGTATATAGGAAGGACAAAGGGTTCCTTCACCAACTGGAAAAAGATAAATGAGGATGCGGGCAAGCTCCTTGAATCGCTTGCTATTCCCGCACTCCCCACACAGCAGCTGGGAAGCTGCTCCATCGCAGTCCAGCAGATGGTTGCGATAGCACGTGCGGTCGACATGGATTGTAAGGTCCTGATCCTTGACGAACCCACATCATCCCTCGACGAACAGGAAGTAGAAAAACTGTTCAAGCTCATGAGAGCTCTCAAGGAAAAGGGCGTAGGTATCATCTTCGTTACCCATTTCCTGGAGCAGGTATATGAAGTATGTGACCGTATCACCGTTCTCCGTGACGGAAAGCTGGTGGGCGAATACATCATTGAGGACCTTCCACGTGTGCAGCTCGTATCCAAGATGCTCGGTAAGGATTTTGACGACATGGCGGATATCAAGAGCGAATCTGACACAGAAAAGATCGATTATAACAGCACCCCTGTCTATGAGGCCCATGACCTGGCCGGCACCACGGGAATCAAGCCTTTCGATTTCTCCATACACAAGGGAGAGGTCAACGGATTCACTGGACTTTTGGGCTCAGGCAGAAGTGAGTGCGTTCGCGCCATCTTCGGCGCAGATAAAGTAACGGGAGGAACAGTTAAGATCGACGGCAAGACCGTCAAGATCAACAAGCCCCTTGATGCCATGAAGAACGGCATCAGTTACCTCCCTGAAGACAGGAAGCGCGACGGGATAGTGGGAGACCTTTCAGTAAGGGAGAACATTATCCTTGCGCTTCAGGTCATGAAAGGTTTCTTCAGGCCTTTCAGCCGTGCACAGGCCGAGGCCTTTGCAGACGAATATATCAAGCTTCTTAATATCAAGACGGCTTCATCTGATACTCCCATCAAATCCCTGTCGGGTGGTAATCAGCAGAAGGTCATCCTTGCAAGATGGCTCCTGGCCAATCCCAAGTATCTCCTTCTTGATGAGCCTACGAGAGGTATCGATATCGGAACAAAAGTTGAGATACAGAAGCTTGTATTGAAACTCGCATCCGAAGGAAAGAGCGTAACGTTTATTTCCTCCGAGATAGACGAGATGATCAGGACCTGTTCCAGACTGGTCGTCATGCGTGACGGTAAGGTCGTCGGAGAACTAAAGGGTGACGATCTTAACCAGAATAAGATAATGGCGACCATCGCAGGAGGTGAATCCAAATGACATCATCAGATAAGTTGAAATTGAAGAAGAACGTAAGCGTTGGCGGCTTCTTCAATAAGCTGATCCATCAGCAGATATTTATCCCGCTGGCAGCACTGTTCCTGCTGATCATATTTAACCTCATAGCAGATCCCAGTTTCTTTAAGATCTCCATGGGTGAGAGTGCAAACGGATATAATGTCCTTTCCGGATATCTCATCACCATCATAGACAGAGCTTCAGAGCTGGCTATCCTCGCCATAGGAATGACACTCGTTACATCAGCTTCCGGCGGACAGGATATCAGTGTCGGTTCCGCCATCGCTATTGCGGGAAGCGTCATCCTGAGAGTCCTCTGCGGAACGAATTCGAGACCCGACCATATGCAGGCTCCCGTCATCGTGGCATTCCTCGTATGCTGCCTGGTGGCAATGCTCTTCGGTGCATTTAACGGAGTCCTGGTATCCTACTTTAAGATACAGCCCATGGTTGCGACCCTTATCCTGTTTACAGCAGGAAGATCCATCGCAGCCTGGATCAACAACAATGAGCTTCCCGTTATCAGCGATCCTGAGTTCGCATATTACGGAAACTTCATCCCCGGGATCCCCATCCCCACACCGGTATTTATCACCATCGCATGTATCATCGTGATAGCACTTGTACTGAAGTTCACGAACCTGAGACTCTATTCCCAGTCCGTAGGTATCAATTCTGATTCCTCCAGGCTCAACGGTATCAATCCCCAGGTCGTTAAGCTCATCACTTTCGTCATCCTTGGTCTCTGCGTTGCAGTTGCAGGATTTATCAAGGTAAGCCGTCTTTCTACCATCAACTATTCAGTTGTTGCCAAGGATATCGAGATGGATGCCATCCTGGCTGTTGCC
>CACXGG010000045.1 GCA_902767145.1 Oscillospiraceae bacterium
ATGCTTTCAAATCTTTCGTCCATATCCGTCTCCAAAAAAGTCAGCCCGATAATTATAGCACAACTAAAACGGGAAACTTTGGGACAGATCTTTCAGCTTACGACCTGATACCTGACCCTTATATACGAATCACTGAGGACAGTACAATCCGTGAGTTTCAGGACTCCGATACCCGATAATCCATCACGTGATAAAATGGACCTTCCATCCACCAGAGACGATGTATCCTTACCTCCGATAAGCGCAGGTGCAATAACGATATCCACATTATCCAGGAGCTTTTCCCTGAGGAACATCCCATTCACTGTCCCGCCGCTCTGAACCGTCAGCCTTTCACAGCCAAAAGAAGTCTTAAGTTCACAAAGTGCCTCCTTAAGGGATATCTTCTCCTGGAAAATGATATGGAGATTATCTTCCTTAACTGAGAAGGCAGGATGCTCCTTATTAGAAGTGATGAGCACAAACTCCTTAGACCTTCTGCAAAGATAAGTAATGCCGTGCTCTGTAAGATGTGTATTATCCAGAAGGACAAAGGATACCGGCGTCTTATCAGGGAAAGGCTTTTCGTTGACTCCCATCTTTTCCTGGACACGCCCCGTATTGAAAGACCACAGGTCCGTTGTCTGCTCTATCTCGTAGTACTGGTGAAGTCCTTCTCTGAGACCATCTATCGCAGGGAAGTCCTTATCTACATCAAGTTCATCAGATGCCCCGGTACTGATCTTTCCGTCCAGGGACATGAGCATGAATAAAGTCGTTACCGGCCTGTCCATATAGATACCCCGTCAAAGAAGATCCTTAAGATATGTTTCATATCTCAGGTTATGCGCCTTCATGGCCTTATCAGAATCCACATACTCGAGAAGACCTTTTTTATCCACCCATTTATATTCCGTGGTCTCGCCCTCCTGAAGAACGATCCTGTCCTTATCTCCGCTTACGTTCGCAATATAGGAATAGTACATTCCATGGCTCTTAGTACTGAAGGAGATCCCCACAAGTTCCAGGGAATCAGCTGTAAGTCCCGTCTCCTCGAAAAGCTCACGGACTGCAGCTTCAAGAGGCTCCTCCCCGCTCAGCGCAGATCCGCCGGCACTTGCCTCCCAGAATCCCGGGAAGACTTCTTTCCCTTCGTCCCTCTTAGTCAGAAGATAAGTCCCGTCAGTATGCAGCACCAGAAGATCCACCACAAGATGGAACCTGTCCTCAGGTATATACTTAAAATTACCAAAGCCCCTGGCAAAGGTCTCCCCTGTCCTGTTTCCTTCAGGATCATAAAGATCCCATATCTCCGGCTTATTCACGTTCTCTTCCCTTGTCATCTTCCTATCCCCCTGGCTTTATGATTCGTTCACGAGCTTGCCGGTAATATGCTCAGGTATCAGTTCAAGACACTGAGCCCTGGGAAGCGCGTGTTCCACCTCATGCCGTATATATTCTTCGTCGTCCGTGAACTTACGGCACAGATTCTCTCCGATCTTTGTTATGGTATCAGGATCTGTAACAAATCCGATCCTGCCGAAAACGATAACAGAAGTGATATTAAGAGCCCATTCTCCTTCTTTTCTGAACCCTTCATCCATGACGCAGAAACTCACCTTATCACACCTGGTGAGCGCATCGATCTTGTGTCCTTCGCGTGCTCCGTGAAAGTAGAGTTTCCCGTCTTCTTCGCAGTACCAGTGATCCAGTGGGATACCATAGGGATATCCGTCGTCTCCGATCATGGAAAGGACACCCCGGGGTTGTTCCTTCAGGATACGGATACACTCTTCTTCACTTACCTGCTGGTTAAACCTGCGCATCTTTCTGAACATCTTCCCTATCCTTCCTTTCTCGAAAAAACTGTTAACACGATTATATCAAAGCGCTGCCTTGCTGCTACTATGCTTCATGGAAGTCATGGCAATGGTGCCGATAACAGTACCGGCAGCGCAGACCAGCGTGCCTGTGACGAGCATGACCGTGATACCGAAATTATCCAGGATCACTCCGCTTATGAGATTTGAAAACACCCCTCCCACAGTGATGGCACTGGTTACATATGCCTGACCCTTAACCTGGTCATTATCCTCCATGGTAGTACTTACATAGTAGGCCGCAGCAGGAGTAAATACTGCGTATGCAAAGAGCTGGAAGGACTGGCTCAGATACATCATGGCCATGTTGGTAGCGAAGATAAGGATCGTGATCTTTATAAGGAATGCAAATCCCGACACGACCAGGAGCTTGTTGGAGGAGATCTTCTTCAGGACAAAACCGATAAGAGCCATAACAGGAAGCTCCAGTATCGCCTGAAGGAAGTTGGCATATCCCAGCTCGGTCTCTCCTCCTCCAAGATCCCTGATGATCTGGATCATAAAATCATTGATCATGTTGTGGGCGAAGAAAAAGCAGATAGTACCCACCAGAAAGACGGTAAAGGCAGGATACGCCTTTGCAAAGCTGATAAGTCCATTGTGGGCTGCCTTTTTCGCCGTCTCCCCTGATGCCTCATCAGAAGCCATGGGCTTTACGAAGGTAAGAGCCAGTACAAAGGACAGTGCCATGGTGATGATATTTACGATGAGAAGGACGGTTACGCCGTTACTTTCAACGAACCTTCCGATAAAGAAAGCAGTAAACGCAAAGCTTGCAGATCCGAGGCCTCTGGCAAGGCCGTAATCGATCCTGCTGCCGGCTTTCTGATATTCAAAGCAGAGGGCTGTCATAACAGGCTGATACGCAAACTGGATCATGTAGATCAGTGCATAGACAGCAAATATCACAGCCTTAAGGTCTTTTACGAAAAGGAGAACCACAGAACCAAGAAGTATCACGACTACGGATATCATGATGAACCTTCTGTTGGTGAGAAAGCCCCTCCTGTCTATGACTCCCGCGATAACGGGCTGGAATATAGCGGAGACGATATTTGCCACCGCCAGAAGGACGCCCACCTCCGTGTTGGAGAATCCGCGGTCCAGCAGAAATACCGCCGCACAGGCATGGATAGTACAGAATGCCACGAAGTAAGTGGCATTCATGAGTGTATATCTTAAGGTCCAAAGACCGCCTTTTTTAGTATCTTCCATCTGATCTCTTCCCTGTTTAAGTACCCATAGGATATTCAGACTTCAGAAGTCTGTATTCCACACGTGTCTTCATCCTGCCGTCATGCCACTCATAGTCAACATGTTCCGCTTCTTTTATCATCCCGCACTTCTGCATGACACGCTCCGAGCCGATGTTCTCTGCAAGGCATCCTGTAGTGATCCTGTACACATTATCAATGGTAAATGCGTATTCGATCACCTTCTTCAAAGCTTCCGTGGTATATCCTTTTCCCCAGAACTTCGGATATGTGAAATAACCCATATGAACGAGCTTTCCGGCAGGAGTATTATCAGTAACCGTATAACCGATACTGCCTACCTGCTCATGGTTATCCTTTAATTCCATGTGAAGGAAATAGAATTCCCTTTCTTCACGCGCCATGTCTTCCAGAACATTTTTGAGGTCTTCCCTGGCAGCCTCCATGGAATCAAGCCTGATATCTCCCATGTAGTACATGGTCTGATCGTCAGTCTTAAGTCTATAGTAATCATCTAAGTCTTCTGCGACATAGTCTCTTAGTATAAGCCTGTCTGTTTCAAGGTAGATCATGGTTAGATTATACTATACAAAGACAGATTTATAAGGAGGACCGCCATGCCCCACGTAGAGATAAGCTGCTTCCCCGGGCCCGGTCTTCTATTACCGTTTTAAATTCCCGATTTCGGGAATGAAAAGTGTGTTTTTCGGGAATGCGAATCCGGCTTATAAACGAAAAGACCGTTTCTGAAAAAGAAACGGTCTTTTGCTGGTGCGGGCGACAGGACTTGAACCTGCACGGTTTCCCACCAGAACCTAAATCTGGCATGTCTGCCAATTCCACCACGCCCGCATAAAAAAGCCGGCCATTACTGACCGGCTGTTATTATACAACAATATGCTGCTTATTGCATGGGCTGGACCTTGCTTGCCTCTACGATAAGAAGGTTATCGAGCTCAACATAAGTTCCGTCTGTACCGATAACTGATACAACAGCGCCTACGGGGTAAACGAGTTCGCAGTCCTGAACATCCCTGTCTGTGTAAGCGATAGCTTCCTCGATGACTTCGTAAGCTCTGGGCTCACCGAAGTTGGAGTAGTTAGCTGCATCGAAGGGAACGCCTGTGGGAACAGGTGTAGCTGCAGGCTCTGTCTCCTCTTCTGTCTCTTCGGATGTCTCTGCAACAGTCTCATCCTCGGAAGGAGCCTGTGTCTCTGCTTCAGTTACCTGAGGTGCAGAAGTAGGTACAGTCTCAAATTCCTCTTCCTTGTTAAGGCAGGAAGAAACGCCTATAAGCATTGCCAGTGTAAGTACGATGGCTGTAATTCTCTTGTTCATACTAAACCTCCAATAGATCAGTCAATACATTATACAATATCGTGTTTTACAATTGCTTTACTTTATTCCTCGTCCAGCTTGAGAACGCTCATGAAGGCTTCCTGGGGAACCTGTACGGAACCCACGTTCCTCATTCTCTTCTTACCTTCCTTCTGCTTCTCAAGGAGCTTCTTCTTACGGGTGATATCACCACCGTAACACTTGGCAAGGACGTCTTTTCTGTAGGCTCTGATAGTCTCTCTTGCGATGACCTTACCGCCGATACACGCCTGTACAGGGACCTCGAACTGCTGCCTGGGGATATTCTCCTTGAGCTTTTCGGCCATCCTTCTTCCCCTGGCATACGCCTTGTCGGTATGAACGATGAAGGACAGGGCATCCACGGGATCTCCGTTAAGAAGGATGTCCAGCTTAACGAGCTTGGACTTCTGGTATCCTGCCATCTCATAGTCCAGGGAGGCATAACCTCTCGTCCTTGACTTAAGGGCATCGAAGAAGTCGTAGATGATCTCGTTTAAGGGCATCAGGTAGTGGAGCATGACCCTCTTGTCGTCGAGATACTTCATGTCCTTATACTCGCCCCTTCTGTCCTGGCAGAGCTCCATGATGTTGCCCACATAGTCCTTGGGGAGCATGATGGTGCAGTTTACTATAGGTTCCTCCATATAGTCGATGGAGGCAGGGTCAGGCATGTTTGTGGGGTTATCCACCTCGATGCATGTGCCGTCTGTCTTATAGACCTTGTAGACAACGGAGGGAGCCGTTGAGATAAGGTCCAGATTGAATTCCCTTTCAAGTCTTTCCTGGATGACTTCGTAGTGGAGAAGTCCCAGGAAGCCGCATCTGAAGCCGAAGCCCAGAGCTGCGGAAGTCTCTGCTTCGAAGGAAAGGGCTGCATCGTTGAGACGGAGCTTTTCAAGGGCATCCCTGAGATCTCCGTATCTTGCTCCGTCCACAGGATAGATACCGCAGAATACCATCTGCTGGATGCTCTTATAACCCTTCAGGGGCTCTTCGGCGGGAGCTTCTGCAAGGGTGACCGTATCACCGGGGGCAGTGTCACTGACGTTCTTTATGGAAGCGCAGATATAACCTACCTCACCTGTGAGAAGGGCATCAGTGGGGACATATTCTCCGGGATGGAAATACCCGAGTTCCGTTACGGTGAATTCCTTACCGGTATGCATCATGCGGATGCGGTCACCGTTCCTGACCTGTCCCTCTTTTACTCTTACGCTAACGATAACACCCTTATAGGGATCGTACTTGGAATCGAATATAAGTGCCCTCAGGGGAGCATCCTCCTTGTCGTTCGGGGACGGAAGATACTTTACGATGCCCTCCAGCACTTCGTCTATGCCGATATCGTTCTTTGCAGATATAAGAGGCGCATAGGATGCGTCAAGTCCGATATCGTCCTCGATCTCGCTCCTGACCTCTTCAGGCCTTGCGGAAGGAAGATCGATCTTGTTTATTACGGGCAGGACCTCCAGGTCGGCATCGACTGCCAGGTAGACGTTAGCCAGGGTCTGTGCCTCAACGCCCTGGGCAGCATCCACGATGAGGACTGCGCCGTCACAGGCAGCAAGGCTCCTGGAGACCTCGTAGTTAAAGTCGACGTGGCCGGGAGTGTCGATAAGGTTCAGCATATATGTATTGCCGTCCTGGGCCTTATATGCCATCCTGGTGGCCTGTGACTTGATGGTTATTCCGCGCTCGCGCTCGATATCCATATTGTCCAGGATCTGGGACTGCATCTCCCTTTTCTCCACAACGCCGGTATGCTCGATGAGCCTGTCGGCAAGTGTCGATTTACCGTGGTCTATATGAGCTATAATGCAGAAATTTCTAATGAGTTCCTGTCTTTTCATCAATAGTTCCTTTAGTGTTTATTTGTTGATCACAGAAGGCCGAAAGCCGTGAAGGGATATACCACGATGATGGCGATACCCTTGATCCTGTCGGCAGAGAAGGGTCCCAGTGTCCTGCTGTCGTTACTTACAGGGCGGTTGTCTCCCATGCAGTAGTACTCGTCGGGACCGAGAGTGATCTCGTTGTAGCCCTTTTCGATACCTGTGGACATTACCACGGTCTCAACACCGTCCTGAAGATAGTTCTCCTTGAGCTCGTAGAACTCATCGGAATCAGCGGGCTTGATGTAGACCTTGCCCTCGGTGATCCTTATGGTCTCTCCGGGCAGTCCTACTACTCTCTTTATGAGATACTCCTCGTGGTTGTAGCCTTCCATATCGTGACCGTCGAGGATAACGATGTCTCCCCTGTCGAAGTTATCGAAATATGTGGAGATCTTCTCGGTGAAGACCACATATCCGTTCTCCAGCGTGGGGAACATGGAATCGCCGTAGACGTTATCCCTCTGGATAACGAAGACAACCAGGAGGATACCGATGACCACGCCGATGGCGATAGTCCTGATCCAGCTGAGGATCTCCTTGATGATGGCGGTCTTTCCGTCAGTCTTCCTGACATTGGGCGTCGTCATTCCTTCTTCTTTTAATCCGGTCTTTTTCACTTTCCCTTACCTCATATTCCTGTTTATCCTGATCAGTCCATTACGAGATTGTCATCGTCGTCGTTGTCGTCACCAAGATCCAGCTTGATGGAGAGTTCCTCAAGCTGCTTGTCGGATACATATCCGGGTGCATCCATCATGACATCCTGGGCATTCTTGTTCATGGGGAACGGAATGACCTCGCGGATGGTATCCTCTCCGGAAAGGAGCATTACCATACGGTCAACTCCGGGAGCGATACCTGCATGGGGCGGTGCACCGTAGCAGAATGCGTTATACATGGCGGGGAACTTAGCCTTAACGTCTTCCTCGCCGAGCCTTACAAGCTCGAAAGCCTTGATCATGATCTCGGGATCGTGGTTACGGACAGCTCCGGAAGAGAGCTCGATGCCGTTTACAACGAGGTCATACTGGTCAGCCAGTATGGAAAGAGGATCGATCTCGCCTCTCTCAGCCTTGAGAAGGACGTCAAGTCCGCCTGAAGGCATGGAGAACGGGTTATGGCAGAACTCAAGTTCGCCGGACTCTTCGCCGATCTCGTACATAGGGAAATCAACGATCCAGCAGAATGCGTACTGTTC
>CACXGG010000046.1 GCA_902767145.1 Oscillospiraceae bacterium
ATCATATTTCTGCCAGGATAAATACGGTCAGATTGCGCCCGTTTATTCAATTTCTGCCGGTCTCGATTATCCCGGTGTCGGCCCTGAGCATGCTTATCTTCACGATATCGGCCGTGCCGAATACGTACCCGTAACGGATGAAGAAGCCGTTTGTGCTTTCGAGTATCTCGCAAAGACAGAAGGTATCATCCCCGCAATCGAATCCGCTCACGCAATCGCACATGCAATAAAGATTGCACCTGAAATGGATAAGGATAAAATCATCGTAATCACAGTTTCCGGACGAGGAGACAAAGACTGTGCAGCCATCGCGCGCTACAGAGGGGAGGATATTTATGAGTAATATCAAAAAGGCATTCGAAAACAAAAAAGCATTCATTCCTTTTATAACATGCGGCGATCCCGACCTTGAAACAACAGCCGAACTCGTAAAAGAGGCTGCAAAAAACGGAGCTGCACTCATCGAACTCGGCATTCCTTTTTCGGATCCCACCGCTGAAGGCCCCGTTATCCAGGAGGCTTCCCTCCGTGCCCTCAATGCCGGCACCACCACTGACAAGATCTTCGATATGGTGAGAAGGATCAGGGAGAAGACCGATATCCCCATGGTGTTCATGACATATGCAAATGTCATCTATTCCTACGGCAGTGAGAAGTTCATCTCCACCTGTAATGAGATCGGCATAGACGGCCTTATCCTTCCCGATATCCCCTATGAGGAGAAGGGTGAGTTCCTGGACATATGCCATCAGTATGATGTGGATCTTATATCCCTCATCGCTCCCACATCCGAGGACCGTATCTCCATGATCGCCTCGGAGGCTGAAGGATTTATCTATGTTGTCTCCAGCCTGGGCGTAACCGGCACCAGGACCAGCATCACCACGGATATCCCTACTCTCGTAAGTAAGATCCGTGCAGCTTCATCTGTGCCCTGCGCCATCGGCTTCGGTATCTCAAATCCCGATCAGGCCGCTAAGATGGCCCAGTCTGCCGATGGCGTTATCGTGGGATCCGCCATCGTCAAGATCATCGCTCAGTACGGAAAGGATGCTCCTGAGAAGGTGGGCGCCTTCGTAAAAGAGATGAAGGCGGTGTTATAATATCCTTATAAAGATCGAGAGGAGTAACACTATGTATAAGACAACAGTTGAAGTAGAAGGCATGATGTGCGGAATGTGCGAGAGCCACGTAAATGATGCCATAAGAAAAGAGATCAACCCCAAGAGCGTCAAGTCATCCCACAAGGACAAGATCACTGAGATCATCACCAAGGACGAACCTGACGAGGAGAAGATCAGAAAAGCCATCGCCGATACAGGCTACGAAGTTAAGGGCATAAAGACAGAGCCCTACGAAAAGAAAGGCTTCCTGGGAGGCTTTGGCTCAAAGAAGTGATGAGATCTGATCCAGAAGGGACGGATCGTAATAAATGGAACACATATCCTGCAGTTCATAGCGGACAGATCCGCCTGTGGTACTGCAGGATATCTTTGTTATACCGCAGTTGCTCTGAAGGCCGGTGCCCCAGAAGCGGGAGAGGTCATCTTCAGACATCATATACATGAGAAGGGCCCGGTTCATGGCGCCGTGGCCTGATATAAGTACCCGGATATCCTTATCTGCCAGGGGCTCGATCTGATCAACAAGGAAAGACCTGCCGCGGGCGATAAGATCTGTAAGCGACTCAAAGGAGGGGTCTGAGGACTCTTTCACCATGCGGTCATAAGTTTCGGGAGAAGACTTAAAGTACCTGAAAAAGCAGTCGGGGGAGGAGTTCATCTCCTCTACGATCTGACCTTCGAAGGTTCCGAAACACAGCTCCATCAGGCGGGGATCTGTGATGATCTCATCAGATGAAGCCAGGAGCCTTGCCGTCTCCAGGGCCCTTTTCAGGGGGCTTGAGAAGACCTTATCGAAGGTTATGCCCTGCGAAATGAATTTCATTCCGCTCTGTCTTGCCATCTCAAGGCCCAGGGCATCAAGCTCCGTGTCGGAACGGCCCTGTATCTTATGCGTGGCATTCCAGGCTGTGGTGCCGTGTCTTGCAAGATATATCTCCATCCTTATCCTCCTTTGTCCACCGTCTGAATATACCACATTTTCGCCCTAAGATTCAGTGGTTCCTCCCTTGATAATAATAATAATATATGGTAATTTTTATGGTGATTTTTAAATCCCTACCAAAATGAAAATTTAAGGAGGATACTATGATTTACTCGACAGAAGTTAAGAATATGTGCCCCGTACATCAGGGTGTACATCATGGTGCTGCACCCATCCCCGAAGAGGCTAAATGGGTACAGGCAAAGAAGGTAGAGGACATCTCCGGTTATACACA
>CACXGG010000047.1 GCA_902767145.1 Oscillospiraceae bacterium
CCGTAGATCTCGTTCTTATACAGAAGTGAGAAGTGGATGCGGGTGCCTCTTTCATCATTTTCCAGACCTTCAGGAAGAAGAGTATCGTTTGAGAAGGAAATGGATTCGATATGATCCTCTCCCTTGTCAGAAAAATAACCCGAGATCTCCCTGTCATTCTCACGGAACCTTACAAGATAACAGGACTTTACGCTGGGTATGCTCTTGAACTGCTCCAGAGATACCTGGATGGCTGCTTCGGCGGTAAGGGCCCCCTCGAACATAGAGTTGATCATAACAAATTCACGCCTGTCATCCATAGCTGCGGAAGTAATAGCATTCTGAAGGAACAGGGACTGGTAAACGTCTCTTTCCTCCATCACATCTCCGGTGCTCTCACGGAGGATAAGTGTTCCGGGAATACAGGAATTCAGTGGTGGCTTATTCTCGGTGGATGCAGCCTCAAGAATGCTCATGGCTGTATCTACAAAAGCTTCCTTTGAGATCTCAACAGTAGAGATGGAAGGTATATGTGTCCTGCCCTCGATACAGTTATCTACTCCACTGATGATGGTATCAGTAGGGATGGAATAACCGCGCTGGATCAGTTCGTTACAAAGGGCGATAGCCTCATAGTCGTTGGAGCAGATTATGGCCTCCGGAAGTGAGCCGTCCTCTCTGATGAAGAAATCTGCTGTTTCACGGGCCTGGGTTATCCAGTAATTACCATGGAAGATCTTTCCCTCATCGATCTCAAGACCGGCTTCTCTCATGGCCTTTTCGAAGCCGTCTCTTCTTTCGTGGGCATCATCCAGTTCATCCATTCCTGTAACGAATCCGATATCGCCTTTTTCGCACTTGGCTATTACATGTTTAGCCATCTTGTACATAAGATTCTCGTTGTCGGGAATGATATTGTAAAAACCGGGGATGGCAGCTCGGATACAGACAACGGGAGGTGCCTCCATATCTGCCAGCAGGTCTTCGATAAGACCCTTGGCAAGACCATCGTGGATCAGAGTGTCATAGCAGAGGATAATGCCGTCATAATCATGGATATGGGGAAGGTCCAGGATAGTCCGGTATCCGTTTAAGTAGAGAGGGTTACTGGTGAAGATGGAACAGGTTCCGAACACGTCGATCCTATGCCCCTTTTCACGGGCATACCAGTCAAGGTGCTTTATGATGGACAGAGCAAAGTCTCTGTACATATCTCCTACAAAAACGCATATCTTCATGGATTCATTATACTTGCCATAAAAGTCAATAGGGAGAACAAACTGTTAATAATAGGTAAAGACAGGGGTGGTATAATCATTATAATACCGGCCACAGGGGGATAAGCTCATGAAAAAGTGGTACGACGAAGAATACGAATTTACTGTTGAAGTTACAGAGTATATCCGTGAAAGCGGTGACATGATAATGGTAGCTTCCTTTGACGGGGAAGACCCTAACGGATTCCTGGGCTTTAAGGAGTTCGAAGTAATTCCTACTCTCTGGGACGAGGCTAACACCTGCCAGATCTATGTAATGAGCCTGAAGTGATATAATCTTATCCATGTACAGGATTTTTATTGTTGAAGATGATGAGGGGATCGCAGACGGCATTGCCGGCTGTCTTTCCTCCTGGGAGATGGAAGTCAGAAAGACAGTTGACTTCCGTAAGGTGATGGAGGAGATCTCATCTTTTGATCCCCATCTGGTGATAATGGATATCACCCTTCCTTTTATGGGTGGATATCACTGGTGCCAGGAGATTAGAAAGACCAGTTCCGTGCCCATCATCTTTATCTCTTCGGCTACGGATAATATGAATATCATCATGGCGATGAACATGGGTGCTGATGACTTCATTGCCAAGCCCTTTGACCAGAGCGTTCTTATCGCCAAGGTACAGGCTCTTCTGCGCCGTACTTATGATTTCAATAAGGCATCCTTTACACTGGAGGCAGCAGGGGCTGTCCTCAATACTAACGACAATACTCTTTCCTATAACGGATCCCGTATCGAACTGGCCCGTAACGAATATAAGATCCTTCTTGTTCTGATGGAGAACAAGAACAAGGTAGTCAGCCGCGAAAAGCTGATGGAGGCTTTGTGGGAGACAGACAGTTTTGTAGATGAAAATACACTGACTGTTAATGTGGGCCGTCTTCGAAAGACGCTGGAAGCGGCAGGTCTTAAGGATCTTATTAAGACAAAGTTCGGAGTAGGATATATCCTGGAGGATCAGTGATGGAACTTCTTTTGGGATATCTTAAGTCCAGGATAAAGATACTTATTCTGATCTTATTTATCGCCCTTTTGTTTGTGGGTTCGGATATCCTTTTTGAAGTGCCCCTTATCGTTGCGCTGTATCCTTTCCTTCTGTCGTTAGTAGTCCTGGTGATCGCAGGTGCTATCGATTATGCTCTGTTTCTTAGGAAGCACAGGTCACTTCTTATTTCTGATCTTCCTGAGACCGGCAATGTTATCGAAAAGGATTATCAGGAGATAATAAGGCTCCTTCAGGAGGAGAGCGAACAGCAGAAGAAGGATGCCTCTTCCGACTATAACAACATGGTGGATTATTATACGGTCTGGGCCCACCAGATAAAGACTCCCATCGCTGCCATGAGGCTGACATTACAGTCGGAGGATTCCGATACTGCCAGAAAGCTGATGGGAGATCTTAACAGGATCGAATCTTATGTGGAGATGGTACTTACTTTCCTCCGTCTTGATTCTGACAGTACCGATTATGTTATCAGGGAATATGATCTGGATGAGATCATCCGTCCTGCAGTCAGAAAGTTCTCCAGGGAGTTCATCCTGAAGAAGCTGAAGCTTGAGTATGAGACTATAGAATATAAGACCATTACTGATTCCAAGTGGCTGTCTTTTATTCTGGAGCAGATCATTTCCAACGGGGTGAAGTATACTTCTTCAGGTGGTATACATATCTATATGGAAACACCTGGTATCCTCTGTATTGAAGATACAGGTATAGGTATAAGTTCCGAGGACCTGCCCCGTATCTTTGAGAACGGATATACGGGTTTTAACGGCAGGGAGGACAAGAGAGCCAGCGGTATCGGTCTTTACCTCTGTAAGAGGATCGCTGATAACCTGGGCCATAAGATCTCTGCCGAGTCTGCCCCGGGAGTTGGAACAAAGATGATACTGGACCTTCGTAAGGCTGATCTTACGGTGGAATGATAAATGTGACAAATGTGTAAGAAGTACGTAAGCAGATTCAATGGAATGGGATCCTCCGGAAAACTACACTGTAACCATCCTGAAGAGAAAGGAAGTTACAGCAGATGAGTTTACTTGAAGTAACAGGATTAAAGAAGACATATAAGACACGTTTCGGCGGAAATTCCGTTGAGGCATTAAAGAATGTAAATTTTACAGTAGAGAAGGGCGAGTATGTTGCCATTATGGGTGAGTCCGGAAGCGGCAAGACCACACTTCTCAATATCCTTGCAGCACTGGATAAGGCCACATCAGGAACTGTTGTCCTGGACGGAATGGATCTGGGTAAGATCAAGGATTCCAAAATGGCTATGTTCAGAAGGGATAATATGGGATATGTATTCCAGGACTTTAACCTTCTGGATACTTTTACTTTAGAGGACAATATCTATCTTCCCCTGGTGCTGGCAGGAAAAAAGCACGAGGAGATGAAGGATCGCCTGGAGAAGATCGCCGGGCCTCTGGGAATAACAGATCTTCTCAAGAAGTACCCTTATGAAGTCTCCGGTGGACAGAAGCAAAGAGCTGCAGTTGCCAGGGCCTTGATCACATCTCCCAGGATAATACTGGCAGATGAGCCTACGGGAGCTCTTGATTCCAAGTCCTCTGATGAACTTCTGGATCTTTTTTCGAAGGTAAATAAGATGGGCCAGACTATCCTTATGGTAACCCACTCTACAAAGGCGGCCAGCCACGCTTCCAGGGTCATGTTCATTAAGGATGGAGTCATATTCCATCAGATCTACAAAGGTGATTCCACAGATACACAGATGTATCAGAAGATAAGTGACACACTTACCCTCCTTGCACAGGGAGGTGATCTCAAGTGAATACAGGTCTTTATCCCAGGATCGCATACGAGGGGATAAAGAAGAACGGAAGATTATATATCCCGTACTTTATCACCTGTATCCTTATGGTCGCCGTATTTTATATCACCCACTTCCTTGGTTTTTCCGGGATCTTAAAAGATGTTCCCGGAGGAGGAACGGCTTCCGGTATGCTGGGCCTTGGTGCATACATCATGGCTATTTTCGGAACCATATTCCTTTTCTATACACAGTCCACTCTTATCAAGGGACGTAAGAAGGAGTTTGGTCTTTACAGCGTTCTTGGAATGAATAAGAAAAATCTCGGCAAGATCATCTTTTATGAGACAGTCATGACCTGGATAGTCTCACTGGCAGGAGGACTTGTGGCAGGTATTGGTCTTTCAAAGCTGGCAGAGCTGGGTTTTACAAAGATGATCGCAGCCCCGGTCAATTATGATTTCAGGATCTACCCGGGATCTGTTCTTATGACCATCCTTGTATATACAGGTATATTCTTCCTTATCTGGCTCAATACCATAAGACAGATCAAGTTCTCTACTCCCATAGAGCTGGTACAGTCAGAGAAGGCGGGAGAGAAGCCTCCCAGGTCCAACTGGTTCGTAGGTATACTGGGTCTGGTGGTCCTTGGTGCCGGATACTTTATCGCTATTAAGATCAAGCAGCCTCTCTCTGCTCTTTTGTGGTTCTTTGTAGCGGTCATTCTGGTCATCATCGGAACATATCTTATTCTTATCGCAGGTTCTGTTATTTTCTGCAGGCTCCTTCAGAAGAATAAAAAGTTCTACTACAAGACAGAACACTTCGTATCTGTATCCTCTATGGCATACAGGATGAAGAGAAATGGTGCAGGACTGGCATCTATCTGTATCCTGCTTACCATGATCCTTGTAATGATCTCCTCCACATCAGCTCTCTTCAATAACTCGGAGGAGTGCCTGACAGCCAGATATCCCAATGAGATCGGAGCTTTTGCATGTAAGTACGGTTACGATGAGAGCCTGGTAGACTTAAGCTCCAGAATGGACAGTCTTCTTAAGGCCTCAGCTGAGGAGCATGGAGCTGAGATAACTGACAATAAGACTTATTATGTTTATTCCATCAGCGGATATCTGGATAATGATAATCTTCAGATATCACTTAACTCCATGTCGGAAATGGCCTTTATCGATTACGACAAGGTGGCCCAGATCCAGTTCCTGGATATGGATCTTTATAACAGGGTATTCGGCCATGATGTACAGGTGGCCCCCGGAGAAGCTTATGTGGGAACATCCAGCGATATCGAGATCGGGGATACTATTACGGTAGGAGAACTGACCTTTGATATAACAGGACGTTTCGACGAACTGGTGGATGAGATAGATCCGGCAGCTAAGATAGCCGTATCTCCCACGGTCTACATCATCGTAAATGACCTGGAGGAGGTGGCCACCCACTTCACATCATATGTGGATTACGACGGATCTCCCATGCTGGCCTGGTTCTGGTACTGCAGGTTCGATACCGGACTTGAGCCTGAGGGCCAGACAGCTCTGGCTGATACCTTGTCGGAGCTTATGGATAAGGAACTGGCTCCTCTTGATTTTACAAACTACTACTGTGACAGCCATGAGGCCCAGAGAAGCGACTTTGTCAGTACGTTCGGCGGACTCCTGTTCCTCGGTATACTCCTTTCACTGATCTTCACAGTATGCTGTGTGCTCATTATCTACTACAAGCAGATATCGGAAGGCTTTGAGGATAAGTCCAGGTTCGGCATCATGCAGAAGGTGGGTATGACCAGGAAGGATATAAAGAAGAGCATTAACTCACAGATGCTGACAGTATTTCTTATCCCTATCGTCTTTGCCTGTGTACATCTGGCAGTAGTACTTCCCATAGTCCATAAGCTTCTTATGCTCTTCGGACTGTTTGACGTACCGCTCCTTATAAAGACTGCCTGCCTCTGTGCAGCCGTCTGCCTCCTCTTCTACGGGACTGTCTATAAGATCACATCAAATGCTTACTACAAGATAGTTTCGTAAGAGGGTAAATGATATAATGTTCCTGTACCAAAATGAGGAACGGGAGGCTATTTATGGAAAACTACACTATTTGTAATTGTATGAACGTTACATACTTTGATGTTGAGGATGTCCTTAACAACAGCAAGACATTTACTGATGTCCAGAAGTCTTTTGATGAAGTCCAGGCCATCACACACTGCTCTACAGGATGCGGTGGATGCCACGATAAGATCATGGATGCTATCTCCGAGATCATGAGCAGATGATCTGACTCTTATTTGTGACATAAAGAACCCCCGCCGGGGCTGATCAATACACTGCTTCAAGGGCAGGACACTGTATCACTGTCAGAAACTGTTCCGTTATGTTATAATTAAACTGTTGTAAGGAAACAAAGGCGTTTCATCCTTGGGGATGGAGCGCTTTTTTTATGTCATGGAGGCGGTTATGGCGGCATTTGACAGGATCTTGAGCGGTATCCCGGAGATGGATACGGCATTCGACAACATCAGGCTCGGCGATAATGTGGTATGGAGGGTATCTGATCTTTCCATGTTCAGCCTGTTCATGGAACCCTATATCGAACAGGCCATAAAGGACAAGCGCAATATCATATACTTCAGGTTTGCAAGCCATCCGCCGCTCATCGGAGACCGTCCTGAGGTCAAGACGGTGAACATCCCCCTTTCTCACCGTTTTGAGACATTTACTGTCGATATACATAACGTTATAGAAAAAGAAGGATTTGATGCATTCTATGTCTTCGACTGCCTGTCGGAACTTCAGACAGCGTGGGCGACGGATCTCATGATGGGAAACTTCTTCAGGGTTACATGCCCGTTCCTGTTTATTCTGGATACAGTTGCCTTCTTCCCGATAATCAGGGGCAAGCATTCTGTTCATGCGATCAACAAGATACTTGATACGACACAGCTGTTTATCGATGTATATTCTGACGATAAAAACGTTTATGTCAGGTCGCAGAAAGTCTGGAACCGTAATTCGGACACGATGTTCCTGCCTCACACTTATGAGCCCGATACCGGGAAGTTCCGTCCTATACTGGACGGCGTTAAGTCGAGCAGGTTCTATCAGGCTCTGGGAAATGCACAACGTTCATCCGAAGAACAGTTTTCCGACTCATGGGACAGGTTCTTCAACCGCACGAAGATCCTTCATGAGAGCAATGCTGATATCACCGAAGACTGCAGCAGGATGTGCAACATCATGATGACCCGCGACGAAAAGATGCGCGAGATGGTCAAGAAAAACTTTACACCGGAAGACTATTTCGCAGTCAGGGATCACATGATCGGGACAGGCATGATCGGAGGCAAATCCTGCGGCATGCTCCTTGCCAGGGCGATTATCAGGAACAGACAGCCGGAGATCGCGGGCTATCTCGAACCGCATGATTCCTTCTATGTCGGCTCTGACCTTTATTACACTTATATCGTCGATAACGGACTCTGGGATCTCAGGATAAAGCAGCGCACGGAAGAAGGTTATTTCACACTCGCAGATGAATTCGCGGACAGGATCATGCAGGGCGAATTCTCACCGATCATGCGCGAACAGTTCACAAGGATAATAGAATACTACGGTCAGGATCCCTACATCATCAGATCCAGCAGTATCCTCGAGGACGGTTTCGGCAATGCTTTCGCCGGCAAATACGAGTCTGTATTCTGTGTCAACAGGGGAACTGAGGAGGAACGCCTCGCGGAATTCGAGAATGCCATCAAGACAGTATATGCAAGTTCGATGAGCATGTCTGCATTGGATTACAGAAAGAGAAGAGGACTTGATAAGCGCGATGAGCAGATGGCACTTCTGATCCAGCGCGTTTCAGGATCTTATTACGGTCATTATTACATGCCCTGCGCGGCAGGTGTTGGATATTCATACAGCCCATACAGGGTAATGAAGGACTCTGACCCTACGGCCGGAATGCTTAGGCTCGTTATGGGTCTGGGAACTACAGCTGTGGACAGGACAGAAGGTTCGTATCCCAGGATAGTAAATCTCGATATGCCGGAGAAGTCCTCATATTCCTCGTCTGCAGACAAGCACAGGTTCTCCCAGGGAACAGCCGAAGTCATCAACATGAATTCTCATCAGCTCGAAAAGATCCCTTACAAGACCATTGAACCCGATATCCCCCGTTATCTCGAGAACGCACTCCTGGAACACGACTATGAGGCGGAGTACAGGCTTCGTGAGACAGGACGTCCCAGGGAGGTGAAGTTCATTTCATGCAAAGGACTGGTTGCGAATGAGCAGCTCATGGAACAGATGAAGATAATACTCCGGTGCATACAGGATGAGTACGATTATCCCGTCGATACCGAATTCACGATCAACATCTCCGACAACGGGGATTATTCGATCGACCTTCTCCAGTGCCGTCCTCTTCAGGTACAGAAAACCACTTCCGGAACAGTCATTCCGGACGGTATTCCGGAAGACAGTATCCTTCTTGAGAGCAAAGGATCATCAATGGGTCTTACGAAAGCATCCGAACTCGACATTATCGTTTATGTTGATCCCGTAAAGTATTACAACATGCCCTATAATGACAAGCCGGACGTCGCGAGACTTATAGGAAAGCTCAACTGGCATTACAGGGATCTGGGGAAGCACATGATGCTCATCGTTCCCGGACGTGTCGGGACCACATCCCCCGAACTCGGAGTTCCTACTTCCTTTGCTGATATCAGCGCATTTGAGATCATCTGCGAGACAGAAGAGACCAAGGCCGGATACAACCCCGAGCTTTCATACGGAAGCCATATCTTCCAGGATCTTGTCGAAGCAGAGATCCTGTATACTGCGGTCTTCCATGATACAAAAACGATCCACTTCCATCCGGAAAAACTGGAAAGTTCTCCTGATCTGACAGGGCAGTTTGCCGATGATAAGGATCTTGCAGGTATCGTCCATGTTTTCGATGTGTCGGAAAGAGGATGCAAAGTCTATAACGATGTCGCAAATGAACACCTGGTGATCACCTGCTAAAAGGTAATGTCGGCACATCCGCCAAACAGGCAGGCAATATCGGGGATCCGTGATTTGGCGGGTCCCTTTTTGTTATAATGGGATAGATCGATCCGCGATAAAGACTGTACGGAGGGAAATATGAAAAAGAGGATAATCTGCTTTGGCGATTCCAATACCTGGGGGTATGATCCCGCAACAGGAGGACGTTACGACGAGGATACAAGGTGGCCCATGGCACTGCAGAAGATGCTGGGCGACGGATATCAGATAATCGAGGAAGGCCAGAACGGCAGGACTATCGCCAATCCCGATCCATATGAATGGGGATGCAAATGCGGAATGGATTATATCCTTCCGATGGTGGAAAGCCACAAGCCCTTTGACATGCTGATAATCATGCTCGGATCAAATGACCTTAAAGCAAAGTTCCATCTTCCTGCAGGCGATATCGCGGGAAGCCTTCAGAATATGCTCATGAAGACTACGGCCTTTCTAAAGCACCAGTGCGGCATCGATCCGAAGATATTGATAGTCTCCCCTCCCCATCTGGGAGATGACCTGGCAACATCTCCTTTTGCTCCCTTCTTCGAACCGGAGAAGGCAGTCAGGAACTCCAAGGATCTGGCTTACTGGTATGAACTTGTTGCAAAGCAGTTTGACTGCAGTTTTCTGGACGCTGCTGCCGTCTGCAGGGCCGGAGAGGCAGACAGCCTCCATCTTACGGCGCAGGGCCATAAAGATCTTGCCGAAGCCATATTTCTCAAGATCCGCGGGATGAGTTCAGACAGTAACTCATAAGCTATAAAGAACCCCCGCCGGTAAGCGGGGGTTCTTTTGTGTTTTGTTTATCATTAAACCACTCTTCTCTGATGGTCCTGATAGAGGACTGAGTAACTGTAAAGGCCAACGCCGTATCTGATGTTCGGCTGGAAATTGTTCTTCATGAACCTGTCGTAGTCTTCATCCTGGAAGATAAAGAAGATGGTGGGATAGGGATCGATGAAGATCCTGTCTGCGTTGTTGCAGATCCCCTGAAGGGCATTGGCAAATTCGTTTCTCTTCTTATAGGTTGCCTCAGCGGCCTCTGTTACCGGCCAGGGGGCTATGTAGTAGATCTTTGAAGTAGGGGAGATCATATTGATCTGGGCGGTGATGGCTTCCAGATTGGATGCATAAGCATCGCCGGTCTTGGCACTGAGAGGCTCATCCGGGTAGTAGATGTCGTATACGCCGAGAGCTATTACATAGACATCTGCAACGGGGATCTTATCCTTCTTGAGGAGAACATCTCCTGAAGTCCAGGTCTCCTTTGAGAAGTTGATGATGTCGCCTTCGATATAAGGCTTGAGAGGATCGTACCATGATACACCCCAGTTATTAGATCCACTGGTGATGCTGTCTCCGATAAAGCAGATGGACTTGCCGCTCTTAAGGTCCTCATAGAATTCAGAATCTCTGAGTTCGTTGTTCATATCTCCATAGAATTCAATCCTGAAGCTGTTGGAGAAGATCAGGGATCCTATCAGCGTCAATGTCAGTACGATAACGACCGTAACCCATATCTTTTCCTGTCTGGATAGTTCACGTTTTTCTTTCTTGTTAGCCATCTTTCCTGATAACCCCACTCATTTTGTGTTCACATTTTATCACATTTCGAAGTGAAATAATAAAGAAAATCTGTCATTTTCATCTGTTTTTTCCAAGCGGTCTTTTTGCGGTCGGTGGCTGGAGCGGATTTGTGATACAATAATGGAGAATTTCGGAGGGACCCATGGATCTGATCAAAGTTTTTATCTGTGAAGACGAAAGTATAGTGCGCGAAGGTCTGCGTGATATGATCCCGTGGGAAAAATACGGATATGAGTTCGTAGGTGATGCTCCCGACGGTGAGATGGCTCTCCCCATGATAAGGAAACTGAAGCCGGATGTGCTCATTACCGATATCACCATGCCCTTTATGGACGGCCTTTCCCTGAGTAAGACCGTCTTGAGCGAACTTCCCAATATCAAGATCATAGTCATCAGCGGCTACAGCGATTTCGAGTATGCACGAAAAGCCATCGAGCTGGGAGTCGAGCAGTATCTTCTCAAGCCTGTTACCAAGGCGGATATGATCACGGCTCTTGAGGGAACCAGAAAGAAGATAAGCGAGGAGAATGAACAGAAGGACTACCTGAGACAGTATGAGCAGGAGTTCAAGAAGTTCGAGAGATTCTCCCACAGGGCCTTCTTTGAGAAACTGGTGGAAGGCTCCCTTTCCGTACAGGAGATATACGAGCAGGCCAACAAGCTCCATCTGGACCTTTCTGCCGATGAATATAACATAGTCATCTTTTCCATCAGGGACATACACCAGTCAACATATACAGATGATGCTTCAGTAGTTACGGAAAATCTACTGAACCATCTTCTCCAGTATCCGGACTACATTATCTTCAGATGTAATCTCCTGGCATACGCGGTCCTGATCAAGGGCGATGCGGAGAGCCTTCCCAGGCTTGAGGAGAAGTGTGTGGATCTCATCAGGAAGAGATGTGAAGAGACAGCCAATACCCTTGACTGGCATGTGGCAGTGGGTGTCAGGACCAACAGGCTCAGCGGCCTGTCCTCCTGTTATTCAGATGCCAACAGGGCTTTTGCCTACAGGCATATCTTCCCCAGCCAGCATATCTTTACGCCGGAACTTCTGAAGGAAGAGCAGTATGAGACTTCTGAAAATGATATCAACAAGATAGATGCAGGAAAGTTCGATCCGCTGATCATAAGATACTTTGTCCAGACAGGTACCCTTAATGAGGTGGAGACCTTTACCGATGAATATATCAGCAGCCTGGAAGGAGGAGAGCGTTCTATCCTTTTCCGTTATTACCTTCTGGTGAGCATAAGGGTAAATGTGGAACTTGCCCTCAAGGAGGCAGAGGTAGATCCCGAAGAGATCGCAAAGGGACTTCCCACCTTTGATATGAACATTAACGAGGCGGAAGTCAGAAACTACATGATCGATATCCTGAAGACAGGTATACAGATGAGGGAGCACGAAGCCCAGAAGCGTGGCAATGACATAATCGATACTGCCATCAAATATCTGGACCAGCATTTCTCTGATCCCGATATTTCCCTGGACGGGGTTGCCGAGGCCATCAATATCAGCTCCAATTATCTGAGTGCTCTCTTCAGTAACAAGGTGGGCCTTTCCTTTGTTGAGTACATCACTAAGAAGAGGATAGCAAAGGCAAAGCACCTGCTCAGGAATTCAAGTAAGAAATCAGGCG
>CACXGG010000048.1 GCA_902767145.1 Oscillospiraceae bacterium
ACCCTTCTCGTTGAGGATACCGCCCCACATCCTGGAGGATTCGATCTCAGCCTTGATCACATCCCTGTAACTGCTGTCGATCTCTGTCTCCTTACCGGAAACGAAGACCTTGATCCCGTCATCAGCCTTGATGAGAACATCATTTGCAGGAATAAGATCTGCCCAGAAAGGTGCAAGTGCCTCGTTATCCAAAAGAACGGAAACGAAGGGTGAATCAAACTCAAGACCTGTAACACCGACAACTTTCGTATCACCGTCGAGATTAACATACTGCGCGGATACACCGCCCTTTATATCGACTCCTGAAAATCTGGATACCAGATAATCCTTAGCGCTGACTTTCTGTCCTCTGGCTAATTCGCTTCTTATGATCATATCAATACCTCCAAGGGAAATGTCCTTTAATTATAATATATTAGACACGCCAAAAAAAGTGCCTGAATAATGTCATGCATTCCACTTATAAAGGGCCGAATATATGCCGCCCTTCGCCATGAGTTCGTCATGGGTCCCACTCTCCTCTATCCCCTTTTCCGTGAGGACCAGGATGCGCTGGGCATTCCTTACCGTGGAAAGACGGTGGGCGATAACGATGGTAGTCCTGTTCCGGGCGAGTTTTTCGAGGGACTCCTTGACTATATTCTCGCTCTCATTATCAAGGGCACTGGTCGCCTCGTCAAAGATGAGGATCGGAGGATTCTTGAGAAATACCCTTGCAATGGAAAGTCTCTGCTTCTGTCCGCCGGAGAGCTTTATCCCCCGCTGTCCGATATCAGTGTCATACCCATCGGGGAGCTCCATTATGAAGTCGTGGGCATTGGCGAGCTTAGAAGCCTCTATTATCTCTTCCCGGGACGCTCCCGGCTTACCGTAACTTATATTCTCTATGACAGTGCCGGCAAAGAGATATACATCCTGCTGGACGATCCCTATATGATCCCTGAGGCTCTTTATGGTCACATCCCTTATATCCCTTCCATCGATCTTGATAGATCCTCCGGTGACATCATAAAATCTCGGTATAAGGCTGCAGAGCGTGGTCTTTCCTCCGCCGGAGGATCCGACGAGGGCCACATAGGAACCCGCCTTTATATCAAGATCCACATGGCGGAGCACCCTGTGGGCACCGTCCTTATATTTGAACGATACATCATCGAAAAGTATATCGCCCCTGACATCAGTCAGTTCGACGGCCCCCTCACTGTCGCTGATATCCGGTTCTATGCTGAGGATCTCCATAAACCTTTCAAAACCCGTATACCCGTTCTGAAACTGCTCCGTAAAATCCACCAGGGTCCTGATGGGCTCGGTGAATGTATTGATATAGAGAAGAAATGCTATGAAATCCGGTATCTTTACAAGTCCCTCCGATATCAGTATGGCACCGGTGACGATGACCACTATATTGACCAGCAGTATGAAAGCCGTCATTCCCGAATGGAAAAACCCGAGGTAAAAATAGGAATTCTTCTTGGCCTTCAGGAATGCATCATTCCCCTCCCTGAATCTTTCCCTTTCTAAATCCTCGTTGGCAAAGGACTTTACCACTCTTATTCCCGAGAGGTTGTCCTCCGTCCTGGAATTGATCTCTGCGATCTTGACCCTGTTCTCACGAAAAGCCCTTCTCATCTTCCTGTTGAGGAAAAAGACAAAGGCGAACATAAAGGGGATAAGGGCAAATGCGGCGATCGTAAGGTATCCGCTTATTCCCATCAGGATGATGAAGGCACCTATGATCTTTATAAAGGAGATGACCAGGTTTTCAGGTCCGTGATGCAAAAGCTCGCTTATCTCAAACAGGTCATTGGTGATCCTGCTCATCAGCTGTCCCACCTTCTGATCGTCAAAAAATGAAAAAGAGAGTTTCTGATAATGGGAAAAGATCTCGGATCTCATGTTGTATTCCATTTTGGCTCCCATGACATGTCCGATGTCCGAGATATAAAAGTTGGCAAAAAACTGGACCACCACAAGGGCGACAAGGATGATCCCCAGGTTAAGGATCCGTTCCTTCGCCCCGGTCTCCAGGTATATCACCTCGGAGGTTATATACCGTACGACCATGGGGATCACAAGGGAGATGGCAGAAGCTGCCACGGCAAAGAACATATCCAGGAAGAACGTTCCAAGATACGGTCTGTAGTAACTTATCATCTTTTTCAGATTTCCGCCCATGCCCTCTCCTCTCCGTAATGACCGATAGTCCTGTAATTATACTACGGTAAATCAAAAAGGACACACCTCAAAGAGATGCGTCCTTTTGACTGTCTGATCAGTGATTATCAGCCGAGGACTACCTCGACCTTATGAGTCTTGCCGTCACCTGCAACAGGAACGATACATCCGTCAACAGCCTGACCGTCAACAGTAAGGCTCTTAACGCCCTTGTTTACATGATCGGGATTCTTGATGGTGATCTCATATGTGTCACCTCTGAACTGACGTGTAGCTGTGAATCCGTCCCATGCAGAAGGGATGGAAGGATCTACGCGGAGTCCGTCGAACTCAGGCTTAACGCCGAGGATGTACTGTGAGATTGCAACCATGTTCCAAGCTGCAGTACCTGTGAGCCAGGAGTTCTTGC
>CACXGG010000049.1 GCA_902767145.1 Oscillospiraceae bacterium
CAGCCTATATCGATATAGGAGCGTTGTCTTCTTAAGAGTTTTATAAAATACCGCATAAAATAGAAGAAACCCCGGGGCCGTAACTCCGGGGTTACTCACCAATACAGAGGGGTAGATGTTATGTGGTGACGATCTTAAGTACGGAATTCTTTCCGTTCAGTTCTATAACATTGTCAGTTGAGATATCCTGGGGGATGCTGCACTCGATGAAGTTGTTCTTTCCTTCACGGTTTGTCCTGAAGGAATAACCCTCGGGTACCTTGAGTACGGCCTCTCCGCTGACCATGTTTATATCAATGGGGCCTTTTACGTTTTCGATCTTTACTTCGATCCTGCCCTTGGCATCGATCTCCAGTTTTTCGAAGGACAGATCCTTTATGGATATATTTGAATCCATGACATCGAGTTCAACATGTTCTGCTTCGCAGGGAATCCCGATGGTCACATTGGAGCCTGCCTCGATATCGATGTCTGCGCTGTCCCTGTCAGAATCAAACTTTACGTTTGAAGGAACGATGATCGTATCGTTATCTGTTCCGAAGAATGTGATCTCACATCTTCCTCTTACCTTGATGTCGTAGTCTTTCATTTCCGTGCCCTCCGTTTTTGATTTATGGCTCAAGTATATCATCGCATTTTTGGTGAGTCATAAAATAGTGATTAAGTAATCCTTAAATATCTATTAAATCCAATGATAAAGGGCTTCCCGGGCCGTTTAAGAAACAGTTAATGAATGGGCAAGGAACAGGTTAAGACCTGCCGCGCCGGTTGGATTATAGTAGTGGCATAAGACGAATAAGCGGAGGTTATAGAAATGAAAAGATCGATACTTGATGCTAAGGACTTAAGCAAGACATTTTCCAATGAATCAGTGCAGCAGCACGTTCTGAAGAACCTGGACCTTTCCATCTACGAGGGAGACTTCACTGTCATCATGGGCAACTCAGGTTCCGGAAAGAGCACGCTTCTCTACGCACTCTCCGGAATGGACCGCCCCACACTTGGAACAGTTACCTACCACGTGGACGGAAAGGATGAGGAGATCTCAAAGTACAGTAACGACAAGCTGGCAATGTTCAGAAGGATGCACTCGGGATTTGTATTCCAGCAGAACTACCTGAACGATTCCATGTCAGCCCTGGACAATGTCATGATCTCGGGACTTCTTAAGAACAAGGACAGAAAGGCACTGGCAAAGAGATCCAGGGAGCTTCTGGAAAAGGTGGAGATCTCTGAGATGGACTGCCGCAAGTTCCCCAAGCAGATGTCCGGCGGACAGCAGCAGAGGGTTGCAGTGGTAAGAGGCGTTATCAATGAGCCGGAGATCCTTTTCGCTGACGAGCCCACAGGTGCCCTTAACTCACAGAATACAGAGAATGTACTGGACATCCTGTCCGATCTCAACAGCGAGGGACAGAGCATCGTAATGGTCACACACACCATAAAGGCAGCCGAGAGAGGAAACAGGGTCATATACCTGTCAGACGGCGTCATCAGGGATGACATCGATCTCGGTGAATATGCAGGTGACTACAAGGACGAGACAAATCCCAGAAGGGAAGAGGCTCTCGCAAGACACAGAAAGCTCAAGGATTTTCTCCAGGTACAGGGCTGGTAAATTGAAAGGGAGTAAAGAAGATGACTGATCTTTTTATGATAGTAAAGAACAATATGAAGAGGCAGAAGGGAGACATGGTGACCTTCCTGGTGATGACGCTCATCTCTTCCTTCCTTATCTATAATGCATTTGTTTCTCTTTTCGGCGCAGGAAAGGTTGTGGATAAGCGTTTCGAGGAGATAAACGGAGCGGATGAGGTATTTGTTATCGACGATTCCGAGGGATCAAGGGATGCTCTCGAAAAGGCGCTGGATCGCGATGAGATAGAGGACTATGAAGCAGTGGATCTCCTTGCATTCACATGTGAGTACAGATCCGGATCTGACGAGGACTTCCAGACCTTCACCTTTCTCGCAGAGAGCGTTGAGAACGGAAACAGGATAATGGATGTCGTTCCCGAGGGAACATCTTTGAGCGAAAACGGTGTGCTCATCCCCTACTGCATGGGTACCGCCTTTGAAGAGGGGGACACTCTTGTCTTAAAGATCGAGGATGAAATCTACGAACTTACGGTGGAGGGCTATACCGAGAATCCTTATTACTGCTCCACCATGAATATCAACGTATATTATCTCTACCTTTCTCCTTCTATGGTGGACGAGCTGGCTGCCCATTCCGGAAACGGTGTGGCACCCGCCGTAGTGAAGGACAGGCTCTACAACTGCACTGCAAAGGAAGGGACTGATCTGGAGAAACTGGAGCAGGAGATATCAGAAGCATACAATAAAAATATCGCTCCCTGGGCTGAGGCAGATCCCGCCCACTTCTATGAACTGGATATTACCCTCAACTGGAGCAGCATGAGGATGGGTGATATGATCTTCCCCTCCATAGTATCGGCCATGATGCTGGTATTTGCAGTGATAATCCTCACTATCTCACTTACCATAACCATCTTCAGTATCAGTAACTTCATCCAGAGGAATATGAAGAATACAGGTATCCTGGAAGCCTGCGGATATACCACTAAGGAACTTAGGAATGCCCTTACCATCCAGATAATGTCAGTGGCAGGTGTCGGTACCCTGGCCGGCATCCTCATCGCCTTCCTGGTATCAAATAAGATGGGATATCTCTTCAGTATCATCATGGGACTTACCTGGGATCAGGGAACTGATATCCTTAGCGGCATCATCACTGCTTCCGGCATACTCCTGGTGGTCTTCGTCACGGTACGCCTGTTCAGCAGAAAGTATAAGAAGATCACTGTACTCGATGCACTCAGGGGCGGTATCACGAACCATAACTTCAAGAGAGACTTTTTCCCTCTCGATAAGACTGCTCTTCCCCTTCCTCTTGCCCTTTCCCTTAAGGAGACATTCGGAAGCCTCAGGAAGAATATAGCCATCGTTCTCATGGTGGCAGTACTGACCGTTTCAGCTCTTGTGGGATTCGGTTCCCTGGACAGCTTTACTCTCAAGGAGGACGGCCTTATGAGCGTTATGGGATTTGAAGGAGGAGACCTTTATCTTCATGCTGGTGAGGGATATGCAGATGACTTCGGTAAACTGGAGGGAGTTACCAACGTTTATGTGGATCAGACCGCGGAGCTCACTGCAGAATTCGGAGATGAGTCAAAGAAGCTCAATACTATCGCAGTCGAGGATATGAAGGCTGCCGTCAACACCGTCCTCATCGAAGGAAGAAAGCCCCGGGCCGATAATGAGGTAATGATCACATGGCCTGCCGCCAATGACCTTGGTGCATCAGTCGGAGATGTAGTTACCATCGCCTCCGGTGATATCAGAAAGGAGTTCATCGTCGTAGGTCTTGACCAGAGGATGCAGCAGGCCGGAAGATCCATGATGATAACCATGGAAGGACTTGACCGTCTGGGGGCAAAGAGCGAAGTTTACGACTACTACATCACAGCTGAGGACAGCATCACCTATGATGAACTGAAAGCGACTGTGGACAGATATGCAGAAGAGAACGGAGAAGTATTCAACTGCCAGGATGTGCAAGCCGTTATGATGGGTACCATCGAGACAGTAACAGATGCCATGAAGGCTATATGTGCAGTCCTTGCCATCCTTACCGCAGTGATCGTGGTATTCGTTGAATCCCTTCTTGTCAGGGCCAAGATCACCAAGGAATGGCGCGGCATGGGTATCAACAAGGCCCTTGGAATGAACTCCGGTGACCTTCTTGCCCAGATCACACTTTCCAATATCCCCGCCGTAGTAACAGGTGCCCTGCTGGGAGTGATTGTCTCGGGATGGGCAGGCAGAGGATTTATAAAGGCTGCTTTCTCCTATATGGGAATAAAGAAGATCGCCTTTGAGATATCTTTCCAGTGGATGGCTGTCGTCTTCATCGGCCTTATCGCCATCGCTCTCATTACTTCCGCAGCAGCCGGACTTAAGGTAAAGAAGATCATTCCCATGGAGATGATCACCGAAGAATAAGAGAAGGTTTTGTGCTATCATATGACTATGCATTACGATTGTTTGATAGTAGATGACGAGACAGAACTTGCCAAGATGACGGCAGAGTATTTCGAGATGTTCGATATCAGGACCCGGTACGTGGAAAGTGCCGAGTCCTGTTACTCGTTCCTTGAGGAAAATGACGTGGACCTGATCCTTCTGGATATCAATCTGGGGAACGGTTCCGGCTTCGAAGTCTGCAAGAAGATAAGGGAGTATTACCAGCTGCCCATCATATTCATCAGTGCAAGGCAGAGTGACGACGATGTCCTCATCGCCCTGAGCATCGGAGGCGACGATTACGTCAAGAAGCCATATTCACTTTCTGTTCTCCTGGCCAAGGTAAAGGTTAATCTCAAGAGGGCCCAGCAGCTCAAGAAGACTGTGGATGCTGAAGAGAAGGTTGACGAAGATGACGGTGCCTTCAGGCTTGATCCCGCCACCATGTCAGTCATCATGGAGGGCAGAAGGATAGAGCTCAAGGCTAAGGAGTTTGCACTTCTCAGATCCCTTTACGACCATAAGAATACCATCGTTACCAAGGAGCAGCTCTTCGACGAAGTCTGGGGGGATTCCTTCTACGGCGACGGCACTCTTAATGTCCACATAAGAAAGCTCCGCGAAAAGCTGGAAAAGGATCCCAATGACCCTGTGTTTATAAAGACCGTCTGGGGAACGGGATATATCCTGGAATTATGAAGACCCTGAAAAGGATAACTGTTGTCTTCACGGTGCTGATGCTCATTGCATTGGCTGTTTTCGCTGCTGTTTATCTGAAGTCGGGAGTAAAGATCAGTATCGATACCACATACACAGACGAACAGCTCCAGCTCTATAAGGAGGTCCACGGGGACCTGGATACTTTCTACCGTGCCCGGGCCACAAGACAGTTTGTATATGTGCTCATCTTCTGGGGCGTGATGCTCCTGTCGGGATACGGCCTCATATGGGCTGTTTATCAATTCTTCCTCAAGCCTGCAAAAGGTATGGAGGATATCGCCACTGAGATCGCCAAGGGCAATCTCGATGTGAACATCCCCATGCAGCGCAATAATATCTTCGGAAGCTTCACCGAGAGCTTCGACATGATGAGAGAGGAGCTCAGATCCTCCAGAAAGAGGGAGATCGAAGCCCAGAAGGCCAAGGAGGAGATGGTGGCAGAGCTGAGCCACGACCTGAAGACTCCCGTGGCCACCATAACTGCCACCTGCGAAGTCCTGGATATGAAATGCAGAAAGAAGATCCAAAGCGGCAGCGGGGATGAGATAAAAGATGCTGAGGACACCCTGGAAAAGATCGGCTATATATCTGATAAGGCTAATATCATCAATGGCATAACCGACAACCTCTTCAGGGCTACCGTGGACGGTACCGAGGAGATCGCAGTTAACCC
>CACXGG010000050.1 GCA_902767145.1 Oscillospiraceae bacterium
AAAAGAAAAAGGTCAAAGCCCAGAAGAAAGCCCTTATGATCCTGGGCACACTTTCTGTTCTGGCTCTGCTGGTCTATCTTAAGTATTTTAATTTCCTTGCTGAGACCATAAACACCATAGCCAAAGGGAATATAGTAGAGCTTAAGACTGATGTGCTCCTGCCCATCGGTATCTCTTTTTATACCCTTCAGGCTATGAGCTACCTTATCGATATACAAAGAGGGAAGATAAAGGCGGATAAGAATCCCTTGAAGTTCATGCTCTTCATGTCCTTCTTCCCCCAGATCGTTCAGGGCCCTATCGCCCGTTATGACCACCTGGCCCACCAGCTTTACGAAGGACACACCTTCGATTATAAGAGGGTGACATTCGGTATCCAGCTGATCTTGTGGGGGTGGTTCAAAAAGTGCGTTATAGCTGATCGTGTGGCAATCCCGACTGATACCATCTTCGGGAACTATCAGAGCTATACCGGTATCATCTCTTTCCTTGGAGCGGTCCTGTACGGCCTTCAGGTCTATGCCGATTTCTCCGGAGGAATGGACATAGCAAGAGGTTTCTCCCAGATCCTGGGAATAGAACTGGCCCTTAACTTTAAACAGCCGTATTTTGCCACATCCATAGAAGATTTCTGGAGAAGATGGCATATCACTCTCGGCGCATGGATGAGAGATTATATCTTCTATCCCATGTCCCTTTCAAAGCCTTTCGGGGCTTTGAGCAAGGTGTTCAGGAAGATCTTTGGCCAGTTTGTGGGAAAGAGGATCCCTGCCTTTATCTCCATGTTCGTTGTCTACTTCCTGGTAGGTATCTGGCACGGGCCTGACTTGAAATATATAGCGTATGGTATCTGGAACGGTATATTCATAATGGCAGGCATCCTGTTTGTTGATGTTTACGCAGGAATGAGAAAGCTTCTCAGGATCGATGAAAAGACCTTTTCCTGGAGGTGTTTTCAGATCGTAAGGACATTTATCATAATCTCACTGGGAAGGTTTTTCTCCAGGGCTGATTCGTATGAGGCGGCCCTTCAGATGTTTGCAAACACAGGCTATAAGTTCATGAACCTGTCCGTTATCACAGACGGATCCCTGTTGAAGCTGGGACTTGATAATGCCAATGTATTTGCCCTTCTTGTATCACTGGGTATCCTTTTCGCCGTTGATGTAATGCACGAAAAGGGGATAGAGATAAGGGAAAGTATCGCCAGGCAGCATATCTTCTTCAGGTGGCTTATATACTATGGCGTGATAATCGCTATCCTGATATTCGGTGTCTGGGGTCCGGGGGCCGGTTCAGCTCTCTTTATCTACGAACAATTCTGATCTGAAAGGGGATGTTGGAGTCCCCTTTTTTGTTCCCTATGTTCACCATGCTGTCTTTTTACACCGGTGAAAATCCTTTTTCTTATATATTATACAAACGCGCGCGGTAGACTTTAAGCCCGATTTTTGATATGATTTTTGGTGGCTCACTATGCGGGCCTATTTATATTATTAGATGAAAGCGCGGATAATAACATGGATGTAAAACGCAATATTTTGCTTAATCCCGGTCCTTCCACAACGACCGACACTGTCAAGATGGCCCAGATCGTTCCCGATATCTGTCCCAGAGAGAAAGAGTTCGGCGGTATCATGAAGCCTATGAGAGATGATCTTGTAAAGATCGTCCACGGTGATACTGAAGAATATACAGCAGTCCTTTTCTGCGGATCCGGAACTATCTGCATCGACATTACACTTAACTCCCTTCTCGACGAAGGTAAGACAGCTGTAGTCATCCAGAACGGTTCCTATTCCCAGAGAGCCTGTGAAGTCATAAGAGCATATGGAATGCCTCTTGTTGAGATCGTCCAGCCTATCGATAAGGCAGTTGATCTTGAGTATGTAGAGTCAAAGCTTTCTGAGATCCCCAACATCGGATATGTCTACATGACACATCACGAGACCGGTACGGGACTTCTCAATCCTATCCGCGAGGTAGGCGCACTTGCACATAAGTACGGCGCATTCTTCATAACAGACACCACTTCTTCCTATGCTATGATCCCCATCAATGTCTATGAGGACAATATCGACTTCTGTATGGCTTCTGCCCAGAAGGGCATCATGGGAATGACAGGTCTTTCCTATGTCATCGGAAGAAGGGATATCATCGCAAAGAG
>CACXGG010000051.1 GCA_902767145.1 Oscillospiraceae bacterium
GAAAGAAGAGAGATGTTCAGACACTTCTTGTCCCTGAAGTCATCGAACTTACCACCGCTGACTTCTCCTTTGTTTCCGATAACTGTGAAAGGTTCGCTGAATACGGCTTTGATATAGAAGTCCTAGGTGACCGCCAGATCGCCCTGAGGTCAGTGCCTGTTGCCACTAAGGCTGAGGACAGGCTCAAGTCCATGTCCAAGCCCTCCGTATTCTTTACCAAGATCTTAGAGGACCTGAAAAAGGATGTTCCCACCAAAGGCCATATCTGGGATACCCTTATCCAGACAACTGCATGTAAGGCGGCTATCAAGGCCCACGACAAGATAACAGAAGAAGAGGCCCTGGAGCTCATAAGGCAGCTGGGTGAGTGTAAGGATCCTTACCACTGTGCCCACGGAAGGCCAACCTTCATAAAGTTCAGCCAGACTGATCTTGAGAAGGACTTTAAGAGGATAGTCTGATGAGAGAACCCCCGAAAGGCTACAAGGCTATACCCATCATCTGCGGTCCCACGGCCAGCGGTAAATCCGATATAGCAATAAAGCTCTGTGAGATCACAGGAGGCGAGCTCATTTCCTGTGATTCCATGCAGATCTACAGGCATCTTGATGTGGGTACTGCAAAAGCCTCAAAGGAGGAACAGCAGAAGGTCCCCCATCACATGATAGATATGATCGATCCCGGAGAGGATTTCTCCGTAAGTGATTATCTTAGGAGATGTCTTGAAGAGATCGGGGAGATCATGGGCAGGGGAAAGCTCCCCGTTATCTGCGGCGGAACGGGACAATATGTTTCCGCCTTAAGGGACGGTATCAGATATGTGGATGAACCTGTTCCTGATGAAGTGACTGATCAGCTCTATGAAAGATATAACGAAGAGGGGATA
Source organism: Oscillospiraceae bacterium (assembly GCA_902767145.1). GTDB lineage: Bacteria > Bacillota > Clostridia > Saccharofermentanales > Saccharofermentanaceae > Saccharofermentans. The sequence goes on from CACXGG010000051.1 coordinate 887, forward strand.
GATAAGATATACGAAGAGCTCTTATCTGTAGATCCCGACTGCGCTCTCAACCTTCATAAGAATAATACGAGAAGGGTGATCAGGGGGCTGGCAGTCTATAAGGCCACGGGAAAGACGTTTACTCAGTGGAACAGGGAATCAAAAAAGAGCGGACCTGAATATCCCTTTATCCTCTTTGAGCCTGATTATGAAGACCGGCGTGATATCCTTTATGACCGCATAAACAGAAGAGTGGACAAGATGATGGATATGGGCCTTCTCAAGGAGGCGGAGTATCTTTATTCCCTTGATATAAACAGGAAGTCCACCTGTTTTCAGGCCATCGGATATAAGGAGTTCGGTGACTACTTTAAGAAGGGTGCCGGCGATAAGGACATGCTGGAAAAGGCGGTCTATGATATAAAGCTCAATTCCAGGCACTATGCGAAAAGACAGCTTACCTGGTACAGATATATCGATGATATCGTTAAGCTGGATCGATGCCTTTCGAGCATTGATAACGCAGAAAAATGCCTTGAAGTCATCAAGGCATAAAAAACTCTGTTTATATCACTGTTATTAGATAAAAAAACTAAATGTTAAAACTCCCTGTCATTTATAATGGCAGGGAGTGATCCGATCAACTTATCGAGTATCTGTGAAGGCCAATGACTTTGCCTAAGATCTTGCATCCCTCAGTATTGAACGGAATGGGGGAGAAGAGATCGTTCTCGGGGAAAAGGTACGGCTGTCCGTTCATCTTTCCGTATCTCTTCACCGTTGCTTCGTCATCTATCAGAGCTGCGATAATATCTCCCTCGTTGCAGCTGTTCTGCTTGCGTACGATGAGATAATCGCCGTCCAGGATATGGGCATTGATCATACTTGTTCCGCTGACCTTAAGGAGAAAGCATTCATCACTGCCGATGATGGATCTGCTTACATAGAATGACTCTGAATGATCCTCATGTGCATAGATGGGAATACCGGCGGTGATCTTACCAAGGCAGGGCAGCCTGACAACATCAGCTCTGCTTCTGGAAACAGAAGAAGGCTCATCTGAAGACTGTTCACTGTTCTTGAGTATGATGGCTCTTCTCATTCCGGGACGGTATTCGATCATTCCCAGTTCGTCTAGTTTCTTAAGATACGCATGTACGGAAGAAGTGGACTTAAGGCCTGCACCTTTACAGATATCCCTGACAGAAGGTGAGAGGGCGTTCTCATGGATATACTGTTTTACATAACTGTATACTCTGTCGATCGACCTTTCGGATTTGCTCTCGCCCTTGAGGGGGGTGGTTGCCATAGAGATCACCTCCAAACATATTTTCTTTATTAAAACGATTGTATCGAAAATATGTTTTCGTGTCAAACACTTGTTTGTTTTTGTGTAGAAGGAGAACGAAGATGATCAAGGAATTAAAAACAGAATTGAAGACCCTGTACGAAGACCTGACGGTTACAGGGGAGGTGGCCAGTACTCTGATAAGCATGGCCGGAGAGGTTTCAAGGGACAGGAGTGATTTCCTGAAGGACCTGTACTTCAGGGATAATTCAAAGCTCAAGGTAATGGAGACCGTATACCACGGCAAAGGTGACGGGGATTCAACTATGGAGATGATAAACATCAGCGCAGGTTATGATAATTTCGTCTCTGACCTTCATAAGAAGGCTGAAACGGCCATGAAGAGCCATGAAAGGGCAGTCATTATCCTTACAGGGATCCTGAGGCTGCCTTCACCTCATGCGGAGATACTCTATTTCAGATATCTGAAGAGGATCCCTGCCGATGAGATAGAGAAGAAGCTCAACATGTCCAGGACAACATATTTCCGGTATCAGGAGAGGGGTATCGTTCTTTTAGATGAATATATGCGGAAAGGCAAAGATGACAACTGCCTTTAAAAACTATATAATCATTTCCATATGAGAAGCAGTCATGTACATCATAAGGAAGAACGTTCCGTTATCGATACCATAGGTGGTATCTTCGGGTCCATAGGAAGGACGACGGTCAGATTCGTAAAGAATATCCCCAACAGGATAGTTAATTTTATAAAGCGTAAAATCAACGACTACAAGAGGAAGCCCAAGAGGACTGAGATGAACAAGGTCTACGTTCTCGTGGGCTATACCACCAAGAGAAGTATCGACGCCAGATATAATGCAGAAAGAAACCTGATGATCTTAAGGAGAGGACTTCTCCTTATCATCTTTGTGCTGCTCCTGGTTATCACCATAAATGCAGTCATCCCTTATGTCGATGTTGAACAGTACAGCCAGATGTTCGGTATCGGAGATGTGGATTCCCTTACAGAGGAGGATCCCTTCGAAAATGTCACTGTCGCAACGGTAGGGAACAGTACCCAGGAACCTGTGGAAAATGCCACTGGAGAAACCGCTTAAATTTTGAATTTTGCAAACATTAATATTGCAAGAAGCTTTCTTTTGTTATATTATTTTTAGCGATTATGAAATTTTTAGTCTCGCAACTTGCAAAATGAGACAAAAGAAAGGCGGCATTTATGGAATACACACTTAACAACTCCTATCTGAGCAGCATCATGCAGTCAGTTATCGAGAAGAATCCCTCTCAGCCTGAGTTCTACCAGGCAGTACATGAGTTCCTTCAGTCTCTGGAGCCCATCATCGACAAGCGTCCTGACATCCAGGAGAAGCACGTTCTTGAGAGGATCGTAGAGCCTGAGCGTCAGATCATGTTCAGAGTTGCTTGGGTAGATGATAAGGGTCAGATCCAGGTTAACCGCGGTTACCGTATTGAGTTCAACAGCGCAATCGGACCTTACAAGGGCGGTCTCCGTCTTCATCCTTCTGTTAACCTTGGTATCCTTAAGTTCCTTGGTTTCGAGCAGATCTTCAAGAACTCTCTTACAGGCCTTCCTATGGGCGGTGGTAAGGGCGGTTCCGACTTCGACC
>CACXGG010000052.1 GCA_902767145.1 Oscillospiraceae bacterium
TTCTTCTATAAGTTTATATCCCATGGATTCATCGGTAAACTCTCCGATGAGGGAAGCCCTGACACCGGCCTTTTCCAGCTCTTCGATGACACGGGTCTCCTCTGATGTCGCGATAAGGAGAGAACCTGAAGAAATGAGCCTGTAGGGATCTATATCAAGTGCCGTGCAGATGCTTCTCGTAGCATCAGTCATGGGCACGTTTTTCTTAAAGAGCCTTATGCCTGTCTTTGAAAAGCAGGCCATCTCGTAGGCAGCTCCGAACACGCCGCCTTCGGTAACGTCGTGCATCTGGCTTACTGCTCCGGTATAGAAACCATAACTGTTCTTGATCCCGCCAGATGATCTGATGGCACCTGCAACCTCACCTTCTCTTACAACGGAGATAAGGCTGTCGTAGGATGATGCCTCTTCGATAAACTTTTCATCCACCCTGCCCTCAAGCTTGGCTCTGTGCTCTGTGGCAGCGATATAAGAACCCTCGATACCACATGTCTTGGTGAGGATGAGCTTGTCTCCCGGAGTTACCTTACCCTTGGGTACGGGATGATCCTTATCGATGATGCCGAAGGCAGTTGAAGTAACTACAAATGTATTTACCGACTCGGATACTTCAGTATGGCCTCCTACAATATCTACTCCCAGCTTTGATGCCTCAGATGAAGCCTGGTCTACTATGAGCTTAATGTCATCTTCTGAAGCGGAAGGCGGTGCGATGATAACGATGAGGATGCCTGAGGGCCTTACGCCGCAGGCAGCGATATCATTACATGAAACATGGATGGTCAGTACGCCTGACTTCATGCCTCCTGCAGTAATGGGATCTGATGATGTGACCATGATCTTATCCCCCAGGTTCATCCAGGCGCAGTCCGCACCTATGTCGGCACCCACTAAAGTAGTGGATGACAGCGGGGGAAGCTTTGAAAGGACCAGCTCTGAGAGCTGCTCATTTGTAAGTTTTCCGGTCTTCATCAGATAACGATAACCTCAGTATTATTTACTCCGTCAGCGACCATCTTTTCGATATCGATATTTGCTTCCGCCTTTTCGATATCCTCGTGCTTGGGATGTGTCTTGGGATGCTTTGCAACAAATACGGTACAGCAGTCCTCATAAGGAAGGATCGATGTCTCAAATGCTCCGATCTTTCTTGAAAGGTCACAGGTAGACTCCTTATCCATTCCGATAAGAGGTCTTAAGATGGGCATATCGACTACTTCGTTGGTGATGCCGATGGCCTCCAGTGTCTGGCTTGCCACCTGACCCAGGCTCTCACCTGTGATAAGGCATTTACAGTCATTTTTAAGGGCCAGCTGCTCAGCGATCTGGAGCATTACCCTTCTCATGGTGATGGTGAGCATATCCTGGGGGCTGTTCTTGTAAAGATCAAGCTGGATCTGGGTAAAGTTTACGATATGAAGCTTCATCCTTCCGGAGAACCTTGAAACGATCCTGGCAAGCTCGATGACCTTTTCCTTTGCCTGCTCACTTGTATATGGGAAGGAATGGAAATATACTGCATCGATATTCATACCGCGGGAGGCCATCATATAGCCTGCAACGGGGGAATCGATACCGCCGGATAAAAGGAGCATGCCCTTTCCGGATGTGCCCACGGGAAGGCCCCTGTGACCCATCACCTTTCCTGCATATACATAATTATGTTCACGGATCTCTATCTGAAGGATGAAATCCGGCTGCTTTACATTAACTGACAATGAGGGGAAATCCTCAAGGATCCTGGCACCAACTTCCATGCAGATCTCAGGGGACCTTAAGGGGAACTTCTTATCGCCTCTTTTGGATTCAACTTTGAAGGTCTTATATTCGGGATGCTCGGCAAGAAGTCCTGCCACATATTCGGAAGCATTCTGAAGGACTGAATCCATATCTCCGTCGAACTTTCTGGCAAGGCTGGCGGAAACGATACCGAACACCTGTGTTACCGCGTTAAGGAGTTCCTTGGCGCTCTCGTCGTTTTCGAAATAGGGATTACCCTCTTCCTTCGCCTCTACCCAGATCCTGCTCTGGCTCTGGAAGATAGAGAGCTTGCCGTAATCTCTAAGTCTGTATTTAAGGTTGGACTTGAGCTGTATCTCGAACTTTCCTCTGTTAAGTCCCTTGAGCGTCACTTCGCCCATCCTTGCAAGGATAACGTTAGTTGCCATCATTTACCTCTTTAAAGAAAACATTTCGTAGATCTCGTCTACTGCTCTGATAAAGCTCTCCGCCTCATCCATAGTATTATAACGCGAGAAGCTGAGCCTTACACTGTTGACTGCGATCTTTCTGTCTATACCCATCTCCAGAAGGACGTAACTGACCTTCTTGGACTTGGAGGAACATGCGGATACTGTCGAAACGAATATATCATGTATCTCCAGACAGTGGAGCATGGTCTCTGATTCAAAACCGTCAAATGCGACGTTCAGGACAAAGGGCAGTGCATCCTCCGGGGAATTGATGACAGCGCCTCTCTTTGTAAGTTCGCCTCGGAGATAGGAATTGATCTTCGATACTTCCGAAAAGGCCTTCTCCCTGTTCTCTTCCGCTTCCTCTAAGGCAGCAGTAAAGGCCTTGGCGAGAAGAAGGCTCTGGGTTCCGGAGCGAAGCCCCTTCTGCTGACCGCCGCCGAGGATCAGAGGATCTATATCGGTACCGTTCTTTACGAAGAGCATGCCGACACCCTTTACGCTGTGGATCTTATGGCCTGAAAAAGAAGCCATCTGAACACCCATCTTCCGAAGATCGGTGGGAAGCTTTCCCAAAGACTGGACACAGTCGAGATAGACTGCAGTATTCCTGTTCTTCTGATCCCTGAGCCTGATGATATCCTCCAGGGGAAGGACAGCGCCGGTTTCGTTATTTACATATGTGAAACAAAGAAGTGCCGTATCATCATCAAGTTCGTTCTCAAGCTGGGAAAGGTCCGGCTTTCCGTCCCTTCCCACATTAAGATAAA
>CACXGG010000053.1 GCA_902767145.1 Oscillospiraceae bacterium
CCAGGAATATAAGGGCCATTCCGTAGAGCTGGACCTTGGCCTTGGTGGGAAGTCCCTTGGTGTAGATGGCACTTGAGATGATATTTAGAAGTGTCATAAGGATAGGCAGGAGGTTGATGGCCAGAGCTCCGATGACGATAAGTCCGTCGGGAGCGCCCAGGTCCTTTATGGGACCAAACTCCACGCCCTTCAGGAGCTTCAAAGATGACAGCATCCTGTAGGCTGCGATAAAGAAAGGTATCTCCAGCATAAGGGAAAGGGATCCCTTAAGGGCATCTGTGGGCTTGTAGTTATTTTCGCGGTAGAAGGCCTGGAGCATCATGAAACGCTCGTCGCCCTTGAAAGTCTTCTTGATCCTCTCCTGCCAGGGACCGATCTTCTCCTCGGTCTTCCTCTCTTCTTCCTGCATGGCGTCAGCCCTCTTATAAAGAGGCAGTACCAGGAAGTTCATGGCCAGGGAAAGGGCTATTATCGTAAGACCATGGCTTGGCGTTAAACGGTCCACCATGGAGAAGATGATCTCAAAGAGCATCTCAAGAGGTCTTATTAGCAATGTGTACAATGCAGTAAGGAAACTCATGTTGTTATCTTTCAGTCCGAAGCTCCGTTATGAAGCTTTTTCCTTCTTTTCAGGTTTATCAGGGATCTGCTCCGGCTGATCGAGCTCTTCAAGCTTTCTTACAAGGTAATCAGCTATAAGTGAAGCAGACTGACCCGGATGCTGCCAGGCATCTTTCCTGACCTCATCCCTGTTCTTTGCATACTTGGGATCATTGATACATTCGTCGATCATAGACTTCAAGTTGCCCATCGACTCACTTGTTATGGGCATTCCAAGCTTGGGGAGGATCCTCAGTGTCCAGGGTGTCTCATCGATCCACCAGGCATCAAAGGGATCCATATTGATATCGGCATTTGCATACATGATGGGCTTGTTGAAGAGAAGGGAGAAGTCGAAAAGGACTCCGGAGAAATCAGATATAAGGATATCTGCCCTCGAGAGGATATCGAAGTTGTCGTTATCCCTGTTCCACTCCACTTTCTCTCCATCGGGATACTTAGCCATGAGCCTGTCCATAGTCTCCTTATCAGCTGTAAAAGACTGGGGATGAGGTCTGATGACTATGTCATAACCTGTCTTGATGAGCTCATCTATAAACTTCTCACCATATACATTCAGGATACTGGAGGGTCCCCAGGAAGGCGCGAGAAGTACAGTAAGCCTGTCGTGCTTCGCTGATCCGGAGGTCTGTATCCTCTTATACAGCTCGTCCCAGTAAGGAAGTCCTACCAGCTCGATCTCCTTGGCAGGGAGCTTTCTGAGCTGCTCCAGCTGTCTCGTCTGTTCCTCCTGGTGCTTTCCGGAAAGGAGCATGGCATCAAAGTAGTCGATGCCGAACATCCTGTACATATTTACGTTTCCGGGAGAATGGGGGATGTGGATATACCACCTGACGTTCTTGGATCTCTTCCACTGGAATACATCAAGGCTGGGTGTAGTTGCCAGGACGATATCGGCATTGAGGAGGTTGAGCCTGGAGAATGCCTTGTTTCCCTCACCGATAAATTCGCACTTTATGTGCTCATAGCCCTTGGAAAGAGCAGGATCGTCGGGGGAAGCAGTCCAGAAATATGCCTCTACTCCCCTTCTTTCCAGCTCGTCACAGATAGGCTCGAAGGTATTCCAGTATCTCTTGTGGTCGGAGAAGATGACGATGGGAAGCTTTCCCATGTCGAGCTTGGCCTGCTTACCGCCGGAGATGATGAACTTGATCTTTACAAACAGCGTCCTCAGGAAATAGACAGCGACACCGATGATACCGATAAGGATGGAAAACAGCATGCTTCCCGTTCCGGGATCGATATAGAGAAAGAACTGTCCGGCCATTATCAGATAACTCCCTTATAACTGTCGTCGACCTCGATGAGCTCGGCAACAGAGTCGATCTCAACGATCTGGTCCCCTGTAACGGGGATGACTTCCATATCGATCTTATCCAGGTTCATGTTAACGATGTCGTCCCAGAAAAGATCTTCGTAACCGGGCTTTGTATAAGCCTCGTTGATCGCATCGCGGATAATGGCGGCATCCTCCTTCTTCATGTAGGATACGCCAACCATGTTGTAGTCGTCGGTACCGCCCTTTCCTACTCTTATGATCCTTCCGCTTTCATCCGTGTCGAATACCCAGTCGCCTGAATATCCTTCCACCATCCTGCCGTAGTAGCAGGACTTGCTGTGGTCCACGGTGAAGAAGGAATGATCCGTTATGTAGAGATCGGCCTCACAGATAAAGCAGTCTGCCTTGCCCATGATATCCCCGAGAGCGTGAACGGAAGAGATATTGTTGATGGTCTCATACTCGGTATTCCTGACTATCTTGAGTTCAGGATACTTCTCTGTAAGGTAATCAAACTGGTCTCCCAGGTATCCGGTGACCACATATATCTCTTCAACACCCCTGAGCTTGAGACCTTTGATAACAGTCTCGATCATGGGTGTTCCGTGTACTTTTACAAGGGGCTTGGGCATGGTATTGGTAAGAGGTCTCATCCTCGTTCCCATACCTGCCGCCATCAGTATTCCGATCTCCATAATTACTCCTTAAAGCTCGTCGATGATGCGGATGATCTGCTTGAAGGGAATGATCTCTCCCTCGATCTCTGCACTTCTGTGATTCTTGAGGATGGACTCTGCAACATGTGTCATTGCAGGATATGCTGCACGGAGCATCTGGTTAGCATAGATGATGATGTTGATGCCGTGGGAAGCAAGCTCCTCAGCCGTAACCTCATTGAAGGATGTGGGAACGACGACGATGGGTGTTGTCTTATCTGTCTCACGGAAAGCATCGCAGAAATCGAAGATCTCCTTGGGGCTCTTCTGTCTGGAGTGGATCATGATACCATCAGCACCGGCCTTTACATAGGCGTGGCATCTCTCAAGGGCATCTTCCTGACCCTTCTCAAGGATAAGGCTCTCGCATCTTGCGATGATCATGAAATCGTCTGTTCTCTGAACAGCCTTACCTGCACTGATCTTTGCGCAGAAGTTCTCGATGGAATCCTGTGTCTGTGCAACCTCTGTACCGAAGAGGGAATTCTTCTTAAGGCCTGTCTTGTCCTCGATGATGACAGCAGAGACACCGAGTCTCTCAAGTGTCCTTACGTTATATACGAAGTGCTCTGTAAGTCCGCCTGTATCACCGTCAAGGATGATGGGCTTTGTTGTAACGTCCAGGACCTCAGAGATGGTCTTGAGCCTGGAAGTCATATCAACGAGCTCGATATCAGGCTTACCTCTGTCTGTGGAGTCACAGAGGGAGGAGAGCCACATACCGTCGAACTGGTCGATGTTGTCATCTTCAGATACGACAGTCTTCTCAACGATGAGTCCTGTAAGACCGGAGTGAACCTGCATGATCTTTACAACATCTCTCATGCCAAGGACCTTCTTAAGTCTTGCTCTCCTGAAATCGGGAAGAGCCAGCTTCTCCATCATCCTGTCGTCGATCTTCTTTACGTTCTCGTTATATGTGTAGGGGATCTCAACGAGCTTTCCGCCGTACTTTTCGATATTCTTCTCGATGTTGGCCTTGATGGTCTGCATTGCAGCATCGCCCCAGTTGTCACCGTGGACAACGAAGTCGGGCTTAAGTGTCTCGAATATCTCATCGTACATAACGGAATTCTGGACGATAACATCCTTTACTCCCTCGATGCCCTTTACGAGCTCTACCCTCTCCTCAAGGGAAAGAGTGGGGAATCTGTTGTATCTGATCATTGCATCGTCGTTGAGAACGCCGACTGTAAGATCGCCCAGCTCCCTGGCCTTATTGATGATGTTGAGGTGACCCTCATGGATAACATCTGTGCAGAAAAGTGTGTAAACAGTACTCATCTTATTCCTCCCGTTAATTGAAATTCTTCATGAAATTGATCTTGTTCTCTGAAGCACTCTCCTTAGGTCTTCCAAGATCGTCCCTGGAACCCATGGATACCATTGCTTCGATAAAGTGGATGCCCTTGGCTCCCTTTACGGAATCAAGTGCAGCTTTAAGTTCCTCCTCGTTCATGACAGTGACTACGGAATCGTAATCGCAGTCCTTTGCAATGGGAGAGAACCTTATTCCCTTAGTTCCCGTAGGCATTCCGCCTACAGACTCGTGGGCACCGTTGTTAAGGCAGATGTGGATGAAGTGATCGGGCTTGTTCTTACCGATGAAGGCCATGGAACCCATGTGCATGAGCTCTGCTCCGTCACCGTCGATGCAGATCACGTTCTTATCCTCTCTGGAAACAGCGATACCGTATGCGATCATGGAAGCGTGTCCCATTCCGCCTACGGTAAGGAATGCCCTTTCATGATTTCCAAGGATGGCATCACACTGCTCATATACTTCCCTGGAGATCTTACCTGTTGTGGAAACGATGAGATCGTTATCGGATGTCTCCTTGATGATGGTAGCGATAGCGCTCTCACGGTTCATGGTATATTCGTTGGAATATCCGCCGCCTGCTCTCTTCTCGAAAGTTCCCTTCTTAACGATGATGGCATACTGCCTGCAGTCGGAAAGAACGGAATCAGCCTCCTTCAGGATAGCTGCCAGGTCCTCGGATGATGTGTTGCTGTCGATAACGGAATAAGGAACTTCCAGGACTTCGCAGAGCTTGTCGGTAACCTTACCCATAAACTTGTGCTGGGGCTCGTCATGTACGCCGGGCTCGCCTCTCCATCCGATGATGAAGAGCATGGGGATGCCGTATACCTCAGTATTTGCGATGGATGTCAGGGGATTTACGATATTACCCAGACCGCTGTTCTGCATATATACTGCAGCGGGCTTGCCTGTTCCAAGGTAGATACCTGTAGCAAGTCCTACGGCAGCACCCTCGTTAACGGGTACATAGTGCTTCATCTCGTCTTTTCCGTCTGAGTTGATGTAGTCACAGAACTGCTTCAGTGTGGAATCGGGTACGCCCACCAGGGATTCGATACCCATGCCTTTGATCGCGCTTACAAAATCTTCTGATCTCATTTTGACCTCCATCAGTTATATACAGCCGGAACTGCGATATTATTTGCTTTCATTGCCTCTTCAAAGACGACCCAGAAATCCTCGATGTCCCCGCTGTCGATGGCACCGAGAGCGCAGAGCCTGAATGTTCCCTTGCTCTCGATCTTGCCGGGATAGATGGTGAATCCTCTCTCGTAGCAATAGTCGTGTACCTTTTCGAAATCCCAGTTGGGATCGTCAGGATACCTGACTGCGGAAACAAGACCGGACTGTACGTCTCTTGAAAGAGCCTCCTTAAGGCCGAGCCTGTCTTCTCCGTCGTGGATAGCCTTCATTACGCGGCAGTGTCTTGCCCACTTATTCTCCTCACCCTCTTCGAAGTACTCGATAAGAGCCTGCTTTGCAGCATAGATAGTCTGTACCGGAGGTGTGAAGTGCATCTCGCCCGTTCTCTCGAAATAATCGTACTGAAGGAAGAGATTGCAGTAGTAGGATCTCGTGGGGAAATCCTTACTCTTTGCGATGATATCCCTTCTTCCGATGACATAGGAAAGACCTGTCATTCCCATGATGCCCTTCTGGGCAGAAGCCATACAGAAG
>CACXGG010000054.1 GCA_902767145.1 Oscillospiraceae bacterium
ATGCCTTTGCCATCTCGTTTCTCAGCGGAAGGGAAATGAGATCTCCTGCACCCTGCTTTACCTGCTCCTTCATGTCGGTTATAAGGACCTTTGGAAGGCAGGCTTCGGGGTTTGCTCTCCTGTTCAGGGTAAGGAGCTTATAATATCCGTTTTTTGCTGCAAAATAGGAATTGACCGAGGGAGTGGCTGATCCGAGAAGGACCTTGCATCCTGTTATCTTGGATCTTATAAGTGCAATATCCTTGGTGGAATATCTGGGGAAGGATTCGGATTTATAGGAACCGTCGTGTTCCTCATCGATGATGATGAGCTTCAGGTCCCTTACGGGAGCGAAGATACTGCTCCTGGGGCCTACGACGATCCTGGCCTTTCCGGTCCTTATCCTGTCCCATTCATTATATCTCTGCCTGTCTGTAAGGCGGCTGTGAAGGACAGCTACCGTGTCCTCAAATCTTCCCTTGATCCAGCCTATGGTCTGAGGTGTCAGGGATATCTCGGGAACGAGGTAGATAACGCTCCCTCCCTGCTCGATTATATCGCCGGCACAGTGAAGATATACTTCCGTCTTTCCGCTTCCCGTTATTCCGTGAAGAAGGAAGGTGTCGTTTCCGCTTTCGGGATCCATGATCTCGGAATATGCATTTTTCTGTTCGTCGTTGAGTTCGTGGACTTCACGGAAGGAGATGACCTCTTCCCCGCTGTCGCTTCTAATATCATCGGGATCGACTTCCCGTTCCACTGTCCTTACAAGGCCTTTATCCTTTACGGCCTTGAACTGGGCAGGGGTGGATCTTGTGTCGGAAAGGAGCTTCTTTTTTTGGCATTCTCCTGACTCCAGAAGATATTCCAGCATATTGACATGAGCTATGGATCTGAGCTTTCCTGATGCCAGGACTTCCCTTACCTCTTCCTCATTTCCGATATATACGAAGGTCTCCTTTATACGTCCCACCTTTCCTACGGTGGAAGGCACCATCATGGAGATGACATCGCCTCTGGTACAGAGGTATCTCCTGGAAATATTATCGATCATCTTTATCTGGTCATCATTGAGGACAGGTACGGGATCAAGAAGGCCTGTTATAGCCTTAAGCTTCATTCCGTTTTTGTCTTCATCTGAAACACTTACTACTATCGCAGCCTTGGTACGGTCACCCCTTCCGAAGGGGACATTTACGTAAGATCCGCATCTTATCTCATCTCTGAGTTCATCAGGCACGAGATAAGTATAGACATTATCTGTCTGCCTGACGCTGTCCCTTAAGATGACTCCGGCGCATCTCATATCACATTCCGTCCAGAAGTGAGAACAGATCTATCTGTGAGGATTCAGGCATATCTTCCAGAAGGCCGTAATCCGCCAGGACCTGGAGAGCAGACTTACCTATACCGCTCCTGGTCATGAGATCCTCTCTGTTGGCAAAGGATGCCTCTTCCCTGGCCGATGTGATGGCCGACGCGATACCGGATGATATACCGTCGATGGTATCCAGGGGCGGGATTATCTTTCCTTTTTCAACAATCTTGAAACGTACTGCATCAGAAGAGTTGATGTCGATGGGGACAAACTCGATGCCCCTGTTATACATCTCCTCAACGATCTCACAGATATAGAATTCCTCCTGAAGTTTCTTCTGCCTTGAGGAGTTGGTCTCTGTCTTTCGAAGGTCAGTGACTTCCTTTCTTCTCTCTATTACCTTGTCGATACCACGACAGAGATAGTCAGCCTTGAACTCATCACCTCTGATGGTGAAGAATGCGCAGTAGTATGCCTCGGGATGGTAGACCTTGAACCAGGCTACCCTGAGGGAGGATATGGAATAGGCGGCAGCATGTGCCTTAGGGAACATGTACTTGATCTTCTTACATGAATCTATGTACCAGTCGGGAACATTGTTGTCCCTCATGAGCTTTTCGTGCTCTTCAGAAAGGCCTTTTCCCTTACGGACCTTCTCCATGATGTCGAAGGAATCCTTGTTGGGAAGTCCCCAGTATATGAGCCTTGTCATGATGGAGTCACGGCATCCGATAACGGAACCGATATCACATATGCCGTCCCTGATGAGATCCTGGGCATTACCCAGCCATACATCAGTTCCGTGGGAAAGGCCCATGAGCTGGACAAGGTCGAAGAAGTGTGAGGGTTTTGCCTCCTTGATCATTCCCCTGGCGAAGTTGGTACCAAGCTCGGGAAGTCCGATGGTGGCACTTTCGGCAGATGACTGTTCCGTAGGAAACCCAAGAGCTTCCGTGCCCTGGAAAAGACTCATGACATTAACGTCAGGGATGGGGATACTCTGTATATCCACACCTGTGATCTCATGGAGCATTCGAAGCACGGTGGGATCCGCATGTCCCAGGATATCCAGCTTCAGGATGGTATCGTGCATGGCACGGAAATCGAAGTGGGTGGTAATTATACCCTTCTTTATATCGTTGGCGGGATACTGGACAGGAGTGAATTCGTAGATATCCATCTCCTTGGGCACGACGACGATACCGCCCGGGTGCTGGCCGGTGGTGCTCTTAACGCCGATTATATCCTCTGTCATGTAGGCGAGGGTTCCCGCTGTATATGTGACGCCTTTCTGTTCGGCTACCTTCTTGACGATACCGTAGGCCTGCTTCTCCTGGAAGGCACCGATGGTACCTGCCCTGAAGGTAAATGACTTACCGAAGAGGAACTCGACATACTTATGAGCCCTGGGCTGATATTCATCCGAGAAGTTAAGGTCGATATCAGGCTGTTTGTCTCCGAAGAATCCCAGGAATGTCTCAAAGGGGATATCCTGTCCGTCCCTTATCATCTCCTCGCCGCATTCAGGGCAGTTCTTGACGGGCATATCAAATCCGGAACCGAACTCACCGGTGTTGTTAAACTCCGTATAGCAGCATCCGGGGCACCTGTAGTGCGGAGGAAGAGGGTTAACTTCTGAGATGCCGCACATGGTGGCGACGAAGGATGATCCTACCGATCCTCTGGAACCTACGATATATCCGTCGTTATTTGATTTCTTTACAAGACGGTAAGCGATGTAGTACATGACGGAGAAACCGTTACCGATGATGGACTTAAGTTCCTTTTCAAGTCTCGCAGCAACTACCTCATTGAGCTTACCCTTATGCCTGTAGAGCTTATTTGCTTTTGTAAATGCTATATCCCTGACGTCCATAGGGGACCTTCTTACGATGGGCGGATATGTTCCGTCGGGGAACGGCTTGATGCCATATTCTATCTTGTCGGCGATGATGTTGGTATTCTTAACTACCACCTCAAAAGCCCTCTCCTCACCGAGGTAAGAGAACTCTCTGAGCATCTCGTCAGTAGTCCTGAAATAAAGATCGCTCTGCATATCCGCATCGGAGAATCCCAGGAACTGCAGGATGGTCTTCCTGTACATTCCGTCATCCTTTTCCAGGAAGTGGGAGTCGGTGGTGGCGACGCACATCATATCATAGCTGTCAGCCAGCCAGACCAGGAGTTCGTTTACGATCCTTATGTCATTCTCATCAAGAGGTACATTACCCGTATCAGACTTGGCAGGGTCCTGGCGTGTCATGAACATGTTGTTACACAGAGGCTGGATCTCCACATAGTCGTAAAGGCTCAGTATATCCTTGATATTCTGCCTTGAGAGAAGTTCCTGCTTTGTCTTTTCAGGATATTTTCCGCATTCCTTATAGACCTTCATGACCTCCCTGTAGATCTCACCTCTTTCGCAGGCACCGCCTACGATGATGGAGCTGGAGTAATACTTGAGAAGGCTCTTGGGCGTCCTGGGCCTGAAGGAGAAATAATGAAGATGCGCCTCAGATACGAGCCTATAGAGGTTATAAAGTCCCAGGTTGTTTCTGACGAGATAGATGATATGGTAGACCATATTCTTTCTGGCCTTGATATCCTCCTCTGACAGGTGGCCGATGGCTGTGTTGAGCTCCACGGGATCAAGAGTTGTCTGATGTGTCAGATAGTCTATGACTACTGCTGCACTGTCGTGACACTCGTCAAGAAGATCATTTCCCGTAGGGGGAACACTGACCTCAGGCCTGTTGCCGTCATAGGCATATCTGACGATATCCTCCAAGCTGATGGCAGGCATGAGATACTTATATCTGTAGTATTTATGTTCTTCGATATTGATGCCGTATCCTGCACGTCTCAGGAAGTGGAGGGCATTAAAGACATCAGGTCCCGTGATGTAGGCACCTCCGATGAACTCGAGGAGTTCTCCGGCGATGAAGTAGGACTCGCAGGGTTCACCTTCGCCCTTATATATCACATCCTCCACCTCGGTATAGAAATCAGCCACCTTCTCGTAGACAAACTCTGAAGGAACCACCTCCCTGTCGTCTTCTGCACATTCACAGCTGACATCCTGCTCGATATTGATGATATGCGACCCGGACCTTGTGACCTCAAAAGGCGTGATGGTGATATGGGCATCACGGAGTTCCTCGGGGATCTCCTCTTCAGTCCAGAGGCTCCTGTCGATATCCTTGGAAGCAAACTCCTTTGCCTCCTCATCGGACTCGCCTTCAGAAGGCACCCTTACGGCCTTATATCCCTTTAATCTGTACTTGGTGGCGGCGATATGTGTGATCAGGTCCTCGCAGGAATCATCACCTGTGGTCCTGATGGACACAGATACGAATTCTCCCACATGCCTGACCTCTTCCCTCTCATAGGGAAGGTTATAGAAGATGGTGGGACCATCGTCCACGAGATATCCCTCACATCCCAGGATGGACTTGAAGGGCTCGTCGGTATCACCCACCTTAAGTCCCATGGCAGTCCTGTATACTTCAGGGAATGCCTGGACGACTCCGTGGTCAGTGATGGCACATGCCTTATGGCCGAATCTTGCGGCAAGCTTCATGATCTTGTCGGGATCGCTGACGGCATCTTTTTCGCTCATCTTGGAGTGGACATGAAGTTCAACTCTCTTCATTGCTGAAAGATCCTGTCTCTGGGGCGGTTTCTCCGCTTCGAAGATACCCGTTACCTTAAGGCCGAGCTCGCTCCTGTTGAAGGTGGGCTCGCCCTGAAAGCCTGCGTAGCCGCCTTTCTTGAACTTGCTCTGGAAAGTATCTGCCTCATTGGGCTTGAGGAACATGAAGGCTGTGATGCCTCCTGTCTTGTCGATTATATTGAAGTTGGCTATTACCGTCTTACCTGATTTACTGAGCTTCAGGTCGTCTGTGAGGGTGATCTTACCCACAACATTTATGAGCCTCTCGCTCATGTTTACATCGGCTATGTCCGTGGTGCCGATGCCGCTCTGTACCTTTCCCACTATGGAATCGGCATTGGAGGCTCTCCTGAACCTCTCATTGCCCTCGCCGGATTCCCTGGCAGCCTTCTGCTGCTCCTTGGCCTTATATTCCCAGGAATCCTTGTTGACCTTTTCTTCCTTGGGCTCCTCTTCCTTCTTCTTCGATTCTTCTGAAGCTTTTTTGGCAGCCTGAAGGAGCTCCTCAGGGATCACGGGAGCATAGCTGTAGTAATCATCCTCTGGCTCCTCCTCGCAGGGCGGAACTTCGGGAGCCTCCATCCTGTCAGGGATATCGTCGGTATATGTGAAGACGGAACCGTCCATATTCAGGTTAAACACAGTCTCTATAAAGTTAACGGCATATTTTCCCACTCTTGCTCCTGCGGCATCATCGATGAAGGGTGCGTAGACGGAATTAAACCTTACCGTCAGGGTCCTGTTGTCTTCTGAAGCTGCAAGGTCGCACTGGTCGTAGTAGGAGAACTCCTTATCCTCCGAAGAGAGCTTTCCGATGATATAGCCCTTGAGGGAAGAAAGATACTTTCCAAGGTCCTCCCTCACCGCATCGGAAAAGAGCACCCTGCACTTAAAGCCGGTGACTTTCTCGATATGTCTGATGACAGCTGAAAAACTGTTGTCCGGGGCAATGGTGCCTATTCCGGACATAAGAAGGCTGATGGCCTTTCTGTCGGGATAGAAGTCGATTTTGTCGACTGTAACACCCTCAAGGCCTTCGATCAGATCACTTGAGATATTGAATACTTTTGCCGTTCTGATCATATATCAGCTGATACTCTCTTTACCCAGTTTTTTTACTTCTTCGACGAACTCGTCGACTGCAGTTGCCGCAGGGAGCTTCCTGACCGTCTTTCCCTTGCGGAACATCAGGAATTCATCCTTGCCTCCGGCGAGACCGATGTCAGCCTCTCTTGCTTCTCCGGGACCGTTAACTACGCATCCCATGATGGCGACCTTAAGGTCGTAAGGAAGATCACAGATCCTCTTCTCCACCTCGGATGCAAGTTCTATGAGAGGGACCTGGGTCCTTCCGCAGGTGGGGCAGGAAACAAATGTGATGCCTCCCTTTCGAAGGTCAAGTGCCTTCAGGATACTTATGCCTGCTCGGACCTCATCCACGGGATCTCCCGTCAGGGATACCCTGATGGTATCTCCGATGCCTTCAGAAAGAAGGGCTCCGATCCCTACTGCAGACTTTATCATTCCCTCCCTGAGGGTACCTGCTTCGGTAACTCCCACGTGGAGAGGATAGTCGCACTTGGATGAAAGGGTCCTGTATGTCTCTATGGTGAGCTTCGGACTGGAGGACTTGATGCTTATAACGATATCTCCAAAGTCCACATCCTCCAGCATCCTTACTGCATTTAATGCACTGAGGGTCATATTCTCTGCACAGACACCGCCGTACTGCTCCACCAGCTTTCTGTCGATGGAACCGGAGTTGACTCCCACCCTGATGGGGATATTCCTCTCCTTACAGATATCGGCTACTGCACGGACCTTGTCCTCGCCGCCTATGTTTCCGGGATTGATCCTGATCTTGGAAGCCCCGTTCTTAGCAGCTTCGATGGCCAGCCTGTAGTCAAAATGGATGTCGGCTACCACGGGAATGGGTGACTCTTTGGTGATGACCTTTAAAGCCTCTGCAGCTTCCATATCGGGAATGGCTACTCTCGTAATGTCACAGCCTGCCTCACTGAGCTTTCTGATCTGCTCCAGGGTTGCCCTGGCATCTCTGGTATCAGTATTGTTCATGGACTGTACCAGGACGGGATTTCCCCCGCCTATGACCCTGTTTCCGATGGTGATCGCCTTTGTCATCTTGACCCTCCGTTTTTTGGTGTATTAATAGTCTATCACTACTATTTTATTTCCTTTATTACAATTTGACCCGATGGGAAAAATGTAATCTTTAACATTTCTTAAACCAATTCAGATGACTACTTTATCAAAGGTTGTTAACATGGTACCAGCAAAACAGATGGAGGTTTGTTATGAACGAATTGTCAGATCAGGGCAAGTGGCAGATCTGGAAGGGCGTCATCCTTCAGGTCGTCTGTGTTCTTCTTCTCATGTTTGCCGGCTACTATATGCAGAGCCACTGGGGAATGTGGGGACTTGTAGGTACGGAGCTCATGTTCCTTTTCGTTGCCATAGGCTATGTAGTCGCTAAGAAGACACCTTTAAAGGAGGTCTTCCCTTTTAAGAAACCCAACATCAGACACCTTCTCGGCACAGGATTCATCTGGGCAGGATGCCTTCTGCTTGGAATGCTGGGGATCGGTATCTCCTCTTTCATCTTCCCCAGCCTCATGGGCGATACCATGTCAGGCCTGAACGAAGTCATAACAAGCGGACCCTTCATCATCTCATTCCTGGTGGTCGCCTGCATGCCTCCCTTCTGTGAGGAAGCCATCGAGAGAGGTGCTGTCCTTTCCCACTTCAGGTCCCTGAAGAACAAGGACTGGCTCATCGTCCTCATCATGGGTATCTTCTTCGGTATCTTCCACTTAGATCCCCTCAGGTTCATTACCACGGCAGTCCTTGGCGCAGCACTTACATATGTAATGGTAAAGACGGATAATTTCCTCTATCCCATGCTCCTTCACTTCGTCAATAACGCATTCAGTGTTACCATCTCCAACATATCATCCAAGATATCTGGCGATGAGGCCATGGATGCAGCCATGCAGGTATATGCCAACTTTGACAGGGGCACGGCTCTCCAGCTCATAGGCTCCTACCTCTTCATAGGTTTCCTTGCCCCCATCCTCATCGCTCTCGGTATCCTGTTCTTTATGGACAAGCTTCCCAAGAACGCAGACAGGGAAGCAAAGAAGGCAAGATCAAAAAAGACTACAAAGATGTTCGTTATCGCAGCCTGCCTGTCAGCTGTAATGATGATCGGCGGAATGATGATCATCCTCTGCTACACCATGAAGGATCCTGCCTATCAGGAGCAGTATAACCAGATGATGGAACAGATGATGGAGGCCGAGCAGGCCATGCTGATCTACTGATCTGTTTAACGTATAACAAAAAGGGCTGTGAAGTTTTCACAGCCCTTTTCTATTGCCTGTTTTCTCTTATCTCTCTGAGATATCAGGATACTGACGCCTCTTGTTGACGTTCTTGTAGGCGGGTCTTATTATCCTGCCGCCGGAAACCAGTTCCTCGATCCTGTGGGCAGACCATCCTGCGATCCTGGCAGATGCAAAGATGGGAGTAAAGAGTTCCTTGGGGATGCCCAGCATGGAATATACAAATCCTGCATAGTAGTCCACGTTGGCACATACGATCTTGTCGTTCTTCTTTACCTCATGGAAGACATCGGGAGCGATCCTCTCAACTGTCTTATAGAGCTCAAGGATATCCTCCTGTCCCTTATCCACAGCAAGCTCCTCGGCATAGTGCTTGAGAAGTCTCGTTCTGGGATCGGAGAGGGTGTATACCGCATGGCCGATACCGTAGATAAGACCGGATCTGTCGAAGGCATCCTTCTTCAGGATCCTGGTAAGGTAATTCCTGATCTGATCCTCGTCCTTGATGTCAGATACAGTCTCCTGAAGTTCCTTCATCATGCCGTAAGCCTTGTTGGAGGCACCGCCGTGCTGGGGACCCTTGAGGGATCCTACTGCAGCTGCGATAACAGCATATGTATCAGAACCTGTGGAGGATACTGCATGTGTTACGAAGGAGGAGTTATTACCTCCGCCGTGCTCTGCGTGAAGGCAGAGAGCCAGGTCGAGGATCCTCGCCTCGAGCTCTGTGAACTTTCCGTCAGGTCTTATGAGGTGGAGGATATTCTCCGCAGTTTTGTACTCAGGTACCGGATCGTGGAGGAAAAGGCTCTGATGCTCGACATAGTGCCTTCTTGCCATATATCCGTAGGAGATGAGGACAGGGAATCTTGCGATGAGCTCGATGCACTGTCTTACAACGTTGTCCAGCTTGAGTGAGTCAGGATTGTCGTCGTAGGAATAGAGGGCAAGAACGGATCTTGCCAGCTTGTTCATGACATCGGGGCTGGGTGCCTTCAGGATCATGTCCTCGGTAAAGCCCTCGGGAAGCCTTCTGCAGGAAGCGAGGAGCTCGGTAAAGCCCTTGAGCTCGCTCTCGTTGGGAAGGTCACCTGTCATGAGAAGATAAGCGATCTCCTCATATCCGAATCTCTTGCCGTAGAAGCCGTTTACAAGGTCTGTTATCTCATAACCCTGGTAGAAGAGCTTTCCTTCAACAGGAACCCTCTCCGCATCATCTACGATATAGCTCATTACCTCGCCGACTTCCGTAAGTCCTACCAGGACTCCGGTGCCGTCGTTATTCCTGAGGCCACGCTTTACGTTGTACTTGTGGTACAGCTCAGGATTGATATGAGCCTTGACCGAAGCTGTCTTTGCCAGCTTTTCGATCATCTGTTTCTTTTCGCTGTTGTCGTACATTTATTACGCACGCTCCCTTGTATAGTTAAGAAGTCCGCCTGCAAGGAGCATATCCTTCTGCCTGTCGGAGATGACGAGCTCTGTCTCGAAGGAATAGCCCTGGGTCTTGTTGGTGATGGTTACGGTATTGCCGGAAGCTGCAGCCTCTACCTGCTCCCTTGCATTCTCGATAACGAGCTCATCCAGCATGTTGATCTTATCGTAGTCAGCTGCATCCTTGAAAGTAAGGGGAAGGATACCGTTGTTGATAAGGTTGGCCATGTGGATACGTGCGAAGGAAAGTGCGATAACGCCCTTAACGCCGAGCTGGAGAGGTGCAAGAGCTGCATGCTCTCTGGAGGAACCCTGACCGTAGTTCTGTCCGCCGATGATAAATCCGCCGTTGTTCTCCTTTGCTCTTGCGGGGAACTGCTCGTCACAGGGTGTAAGGCAGAAGTCTGCAAGATAAGGGATGTTGGATCTGAAAGGCAGGAGCTTCGCATTGGAAGGCATGATGTGGTCAGTGGTGATATTGTCCTCTACCTTGATGAGCGTCTTTCCTTCCACAGTATCAGCAAGCTTGTGATGTGCGGGGAAAGGCTTGATATTAGGTCCTCTTACAACCTCTACATCATCAGGTGTGGAGGAAGGCATGATGACCATATTGTCGTTTACCTTGAAGGCATCAGGCATTGTAACTACCGGGGGTTCACCGAAGTCTGCAGGGTTCGTAACGACACCTGTGATAGCGGCTACAGCTGCAACCTCAGGGCTTACGAGATAGATGGAAGCAGACTTTGTTCCGGATCTGCCGTAGAAGTTTCTGTTATTTGTTCTCAGGGAAACAGCATCTGTCTTGGGGGACTGACCCATACCGATACAGGGTCCGCATCCGCACTCGATGATACGTGCACCGGCCTCGATCATGTCGGCAAGAGCACCTGTCTCGGCCAGCATATTGAATACCTGCTTGGAACCGGGAGCGATAACAAGGGAAACGTCAGGATTTACTGTGTGACCCTTGAGGATAGCTGCTACCTTGAGCATGTCGAAAAGAGATGAGTTTGTGCAGGAACCGATGCAGCACTGGTCGACCTTAAGGCCTTCGATCTCCTTGACCGTAACAACCTGGTCAGGCATGTGGGGCTTAGCAACGAGAGGTACGAGAGTGGAAAGATCGATCTCGATCTCCTCATCGTATACAGCATCCTCGTCAGCCTTGAGCTCTGTCCAGACCTCTTCCCTGCCCTGTGCCTTAAGGAAAGCCTTTGTAACGTCATCGGAAGGGAAAACGGATGTTGTAGCACCAAGCTCAGCACCCATGTTGGTGATGGTAGCTCTCTCGGGAACTGTAAGATACTTAAGTCCGTCGCCTGCATACTCAACGATCTTGCCTACACCGCCCTTAACGGACATGATGCGGAGGACCTCAAGGATGATGTCCTTTGCTGTTGTCCAGGGTGCGAGCTTGTTCTTGAGGGTAATCCTTACCATCTTGGGCATGGTGATGTAGTAGGGACCGCCGCCCATGGCAACTGCGACATCAAGTCCGCCGGCACCGATGGCCAGCATACCGATACCGCCGCAGGTAGGCGTATGTGAATCAGATCCAAGAAGTGTCTGTCCGGGAACACCGAATCTCTCGATATGAACCTGGTGGCAGACTCCGTTACCGGGACGGGAGAATCTGATACCGTGCTTATTTGTAACTGTCTGGATGTACTTGTGGTCGTCTGCGTTCTCAAAGCCGGACTGAAGCATGTTGTGGTCGATATAAGCTACGGAGAGCTTAGTCTTGACCTGATCGATGCCAAGAGCTTCGAACTGAAGGTATGCCATTGTACCTGTTGAATCCTGTGTAAGTGTCTGATCGATCCTTAAAGCGATCTCCTCTCCAACCTTCATCTCTCCGGAAAGAAGGTGATCCTTGATGATCTTCTGAGAAATCGTATAACCCATTTTGCATATTCCTCCACTTCATTATTTCATTTTTGCATATTTATTAATAATAATGAGTGGTTTGGGATTTGTCAAATGAGATCAGCGCAAAATAGACAGGGAATAACCTATTATCGAAGCTGCAGAGGCAGCATTAAGGGATTCGGCGCGCCCGGGCATGGGTATCTTTATCTTCCTGTCACATCTGTCGATGGTGCAAGTTTGAAGTCCGTTTCCTTCATTTCCGATGAAATATGCACAGGGCAGATCTATCTTCGCCTCAGGAAGAGGGTCCCCTCCAAGCTCGGCCGCCAGGGTGGTTATGTTCTTTTCAGAGAAAAGCTCAAAGGCAGCATCCGAGTCCTCCACGAACATCAGCGGGACCTTCCATACAGAACCCATGGAGGATCTTAAGACCTTTTCGTTATAAGGGTCTGCCGTTCCCTTTGTCATGATGACTGCCGACATATCGAAGGCGTCTGCCGTTCTTATTATGGTGCCAAGGTTTCCGGGATCCTGGATGTTTTCGAGGACCACATAGATGTCCTTCCCTTTTACGGGGAGCTCCTCCACGCTTTCCGGCTGCTCCAGGACCATGGCTATCCCCTGGGGGTTAACGGTGGAACACGCCTTGGAAAAGACTTCCTCTGACATGAATACGGGATCTTTATCCAGGGAATACTTTTCCTTGAGTTCAAAGGCCAGCTTCTCATTACCGGGGGTTGCAGCCAGGATCTCAGGCCTGATGCCTGATATAAGGGCATCTTCGCAGAGCCTTACGCCCTCGACGAAGACTTTCTTTTCCCTGGATGCCTTCCTTCTGTCGTGAAGGAGCACCATCCTTTTGACCAGCTTATTGTCCTTTGATGTAATGATCTCCATCAGAAGCCTTCCCCCGAACAAAATAAAGGTGCAGACGGTATGTCCACACCTTTATATCTTAACATATCAGGCTTTGGTTTTGTATCAGTCCTCGTTCTGCTCCAGGATATTCTTGGATGTAACTGTTACAGGTACCTCATAGCTGGAGAATGCACTTTCGATAAGGGCATCGGAAGGCTTCTTCGAGATAAGGCTGACAACGGGAACGATGATGAAACCTGCCAGCATAGCGAAGGCACCGCAGTTGATGGGAGACTGAAGGATCGCCGGGAACTGTGCCCTGAAGAGCATGTTGCAGATAAGGAGCACGGAACCGAAGATAAAGCATGTCCAGCAGGATGCCTTTGTTGTCCTCTTCCAGTAAAGACTGAAGAGGAAGGGTCCAAGGAAAGCTCCGGCAAGAGCACCCCAGGAAACACCCATGAGCTGAGCGATGAAGGTAACGGTACTCTTGTACTGGATAAGAGCGATGACTGCAGAGATGGCGATAAATACAACGACAAGGATCCTGATCCATACCATCTTTGTCTTCTCCTTCATGTCCTTTACGAATACACCGTCGATGAAATCAAGTGTAAGTGTTGAACTTGATGTAAGTACAAGGGATGACAGTGTGGACATGGAAGCTGAAAGTACAAGGATCACTACGACAGCGATAAGGATATCGGGAAGTGTCCTGAGCATCTCGGGAACGATGGCATCAAATCCGCTCTCTGCAACCTGGTCAGGTGTAAGGAAGAGCCTTCCGAAACCGCCGAGGAAGTAGCAGCCGCCGGCAACGATGACAGCGAAGAACGTGGAGATGATGGTTCCCTTTCTGATAGCCTCCTCATGCTTGATGGCATAGAACTTCTGTACCATCTGGGGAAGGCCCCATGTACCAAGAGATGTAAGGATAACGACTCCGAGAAGGTCCACGGGCAGAGGTCCGAAGAAGGAGGAATATGCACCGGGGAAATCAGGGAAGTCACCCTGTACCTTGGCAAGTTCGATAACGGAACCCATAAGGCCGCCGTTAACATTGAGAACTGCGATTATAACTGCGACGATACCGATGAGCATGATGATGCCCTGGATAAAGTCGTTGATAGCTGTTGCAAAATATCCGCCGGCGATAACATAGATACCGGTAAGGATAGCCATGACGATGATACAGATACTGTAATCAACATGGAAAGCCATCTCGAAAAGCCTTGAAAGGCCGTTATAAAGAGATGCCGTATAAGGGATCAGGAAGATGAAGATGATAGCAGAAGCTCCGATGCGGAGAGACTTGGATTCAAATCTCCTGGCAAAGAACTCAGGCATCGTCTTACTGTTGAGCTTATGGGTCATGAGCCTCGTTCTCCTACCCAGGATGACCCAGGCAAGAAGGGATCCGATGACCGCATTACCGAGACCGATCCAGGTAGAAGCTATACCGAACTTCCATCCGAACTGTCCGGCGTAACCGATAAAGATAACTGCCGAGAAATAACTTGTTCCATACGCAAAGGCTGTAAGCCAGGGGCCGACATTTCTTCCGCCCAGTACGAAGCCCTCTACGCTCCTGGCCTTCTTACGGCTCATGACACCTACTGCAATGAGCACGGCAAAGAAGACCACCATCATAAGGATCTTGATCAACATAAATAGTCCTCACCCTCAAAAGAATACAAGACTGCCCGTCAGACAGTCTTGTATAATTTAGCACAGTAGATATTTATTGACAACGAGAAAAAATCAGGAGTTCTTCACAACATCGTAGATTATATCCACGCACTTCTCGATGCCCACCTTGCCGCTGTTAAGGCAGAGATCGTAGTTGGGAGCATAGCCCCACTGAAGATCAGTGAAATGCTTGTGGTTGGCGGCTCTCTTCTTATCCTTGTCGGAAAGCCTCTTTTCGGGCTTCTTCTCGCTCTCGCCATAGAGCCTTACGATCCTGTCTGCCCTGAAGTCCATGTCCGCGTAGATAAATACGTTGAAGACACCGTCCCTTTCCCTGAGGATGTAGTCCGCGGATCTTCCAACGATAACGCAGGGCTTTCCGCTGTCAGCTATATTGCAGATGATCTTGCGCTGGACGGTCCAAAGATAATCATGGGTGGTCATGCCGTTCATGATGCCGGGCACGCCCTGATTCTCAAAACCGTAGGAGAAGACTGTCTTTCCGGGAGCCTCTTCTCCCTTACTTGCAACGAACTCCTGGGAGAAACCTGTCTCGAGAGCGACATTCTCGATGATCTCCTTGTCGTAATAGTCATAACCGAGTTTTTCTGCAAGGGCTTTGGCGATGGTCCTTCCGCCGCTTCCGAACTGTCTGCTTACAGTGATGATAGTCTTTGCCATAAGATCACCTCCTTGACTATATTTTACTTCAAGGAGAGCCCAAAAATAATATATTTTTGTTAACTTTGATCAGCTGTCGAAAAGAACGTAATACTGAAGTCCCAGATATCTGTCCACGGAGGGAGTATCGGAATCAAATCCGTGCCACTCCCCTGCAGCGTCACAGTATCCCCTGTTGTTGATGATGGGGATATCAGACCTCAGGTCATTGATGTAGTCATAGTAGCCGGACCTCTGAACTCCCGCAGCCTCCATTACATCGAGGGCGAGGTAGTTAAGGCTGGTCAGATAGCTGTCCCTGTTCTGAAGTGACTCGGGCATATCATAGTTTGTCCAGATGATATAAGGGACCATCCACTTGTTGCCGCCGTATCCCATATCTCCGGGGACTTCGATATTGGGCTGGTGGTCACCGAAGACAAGAAGTGTATACTTCTCATCCTGCTGGGAAAGATAGTCGATGAGATACTCAAGGGCGTCGTCACTCTCCTTGATAAGGGACAGGAAAGTGTTCAGTGCCATTCCGTAATCACCGCCATAGGGAAGGTATTCCGTCACGGGGAAATTATCATAGGAGACTGTATAACCGCCGTGGTTCTGCATGGTGATAAGGAAAGTAAATGTCTTATCAGATCTGTCCAGCTGGGAGATCATATTCTCATAGGCACACTGATCTGATACATATTCCCTGATAAGATCGCTGTCGTCATATTCAAAGTCATCGATAAAGAGCATCTCGTCAAATCCGATAAGAGGATAGACAGTGGTCCTGGACCAGCCGCCGGGCAGATAAGGATGCATGGCCATAGTGGAATAGCCCAGGTCCCCGAGATAGCTGGCAAGGGAATAAGTCTCGCTCTTAACGTACATGGAATAAGGGATGGCTCCGTCGGGAAGTGCCGCAGTGGTAACCCCCGTCAGGAACTCGAACTCCGAGTTGGGAGTCCTTCCGCCATATACGGAACAGTATGCAAATCCGTGGATGGTATTTTCAGAAAGAGAGTTCCAGAAAGGCATGGGATCCTCAAAGGAGTCTATAGCTCCAGCATTACTGAAGACTCTCATGTCAGTATAGGACTCGTTCATGATAACTATGATATTGGAGGCATCGGAGATATCGGAAGATGCCTCTTCTGTGACCAGCTCTTCGTAGACTGCCCTTTCGTACCCTTCGGGCTCATCGATCCTCATGGTCTCCAGCATTACTGCGAAGTTGGTGACGAAACCGTTATAACGTGTGGCCTCGTCCTTCCACATCATGACTGTCCTGAAAGTGGAGATATCCTCAGCCACATGGAAGAGTCCGCAGGTAAAAAGGGCTGCGGCAGCTACTGCCAGCACTTCCCTTACATACCATTTCTCCTCCTTCTTCTCCACCTTGAGCCTCAGCATGCCAGTGACATAAAGGAAGAAAGGCAGGGCCAGGAAAGCCAGTGGCAGGAATATGGGGAAATGATATCCGCCCACTACGGAAAAAGCTGTCTTTACGCCATAGAAATCCGGGGGTATGAATTCACTGCCCCTGAAGGTGTAGATGTAGTAGTCCGCCAGCGAAAAGAGCATGGGCGGAAAAGCAGATATAAATGCCGCAAAGCGCGAAGGCACGAAAAAAGCCCTCAGGATAAAGTAAAGTCCTATGACAAGAAAGAGCTCCACCTGGAACCTGAAGCTGTCATGGGACAGCAGATATTTGATTATAGAATGATATCCCTCATAGAACTCATGTCCGAACATGGTTATGAGGTGGTCGAAATAGATAGCAAGCGCAGCTGAAGAAAGAGGAAATATCAGATCCTCCACCAGGGAAGTCTTTGTCTTTATCTCAAAACGGGGGATGATGAACATTCCGAGAAGGAAATATACAAAAGCCGTCTCCGGGTAATTGATGACGGAAAACACTATACCGAACAGCAAAGCTGCTCCGGCAATAATATAATAGATAATGTCCGCTTTTGTCTTACCAAATGTTATCTTCATACGGCTGATATTTTACTTTAAAAGAAAAAATATGACAACAAGTCAAATCTTTACAAAAAAAGGTCCCTGCGAGTATAATAACTACCGAAATTATAGACTTTGGAGGATATTATGGCTATAAGAGTTGGAATCATCGGCTACGGCAACCTGGCAAAAGGTGTCGAGAGCGAGATCAGAAAGAACCCCGACATGGAGCTCAAAGGCATTTTCACAAGAAGAGATCCCTCTTCTGTTACTATCAAGACAGAGGGTGTTCCCGTTTATTCATCAAACGACATCCCCAACATGAAGGATGATTTCGATGTAATGATCATCTGCGGCGGATCTGCTACAGATCTTCCCACACAGACAAAGGAATACGCTAAATACTTCAATGTTATCGACAGTTTCGATACACATGCAAAGATCCCCGAGCACTTCGCAGCAGTAGACGAGTCTGCAAAGGGTGCCGGAAAGATCGCAGTCATCTCTGTAGGCTGGGATCCCGGAATGTTCTCCCTTACAAGACTTTATGCTAACTGCATCCTTCCCGAGGGCAACGACTATACATTCTGGGGCAAGGGTGTATCCCAGGGACATTCAGATGCGATCCGCCGTATCAAGGGCGTTAAGAATGCCAAGCAGTACACGATCCCTGTTGAGAGTGCTCTTGAGGCAGTAAGATCAGGATCCAACCCTGAACTTACCACAAGACAGAAGCACACAAGAGAGTGCTTCGTAGTTGCTGAGGAAGGTGCAGACAAGGCTCTCATCGAGAAGACCATCAAAGAGATGCCCAACTACTTCGCAGATTACGATACAACAGTACACTTCATCTCCGAAGAGGAGTTCGAAAGAGACCACTCCAGGATCAACCACGGCGGTTTCGTATTCAGGAGCGGTGTTACAGGTTTCGAAAACGAGAACAAGCACGTTATCGAGTACTCCCTGAAGCTTGACTCCAACCCTGAGTTCACTGCTTCCGTACTCCTCGCTTATGCAAGAGCAGCTTACAGGCTCCAGCAGAAGGGCGAGTCAGGATGCAGGACAGTATTTGATATCGCACCTGCACTCTTAAGTCCCCTTTCAGGAGATGAGATCAGAGCACATCTTCTCTGATAAAAGACTAACAGAAATGATAACAGCCGGTCTAAACTGACCGGCTGTTTTTTTGTACTCACAGTTGCCCCGGTGGGGCAACATCAAGGGCAATTAGTTGGCTTTTTGCTAATTCGCTTGCCCCGGTAGGGCAACATTAAGGGCAATTAGTTGGCTTTTTGCTCACTCGCTTGCCCCGGTGGGGCAA
>CACXGG010000055.1 GCA_902767145.1 Oscillospiraceae bacterium
GACATCATCACCGTAAAGAAAAGGAGCATGGTCTTGGACCACAGGCATGCCAGGGGCCAGTCCACATATGTCTTGCCCAGGGCGCGGCTCAGGAAGTAAAAGGGAAGATCCCAGATACCGCAGATCACGTAGATGATGAGGTTATAGTTGGCTGCAAAATTAGTAGTGGATTCCTCCACCGAGAATTCGTAAAAATCAAAGAACCTTCCCGAAAAGACGGCCTTCAGAAAAGACACGGAATTGTCTATGGTATTCGTCATGTCCACATAGAGGAAGATAACGAACGCAACAAACAGAATGGGTACGAGAAGCACCCACTCTGTCTTGTTATCTATTGTCTTTAACCTGCTCTTCAGATCCGCCTTCTGAGCCATCCCTTAAATGCTGATCCTTTCCACCGGATCGAATCCGGCAGTCTTCTTGAACTTCATATGATTCTCAAATCCTCCGATGGCATCGGAAGGATCGATCATGGACATATTCAGGGACATGAGCTTAGCTCTGTCGAACTTAACGGATACGAGGGTAAGCTCCTCTTCATATCCTGTAGCGGTGTTGAGCACCTTATCCACTGCGTGGACGATGACCGTATCAACCGGAAGAAGGGCAAATGCATCTCTTGCCACCCTGATGACGGTACTGCAGACATAGTCCTGCATAAGATCATAATAAGCTGTCTTGCCGATATCCTTCTCGGAGAGCTTTCCTGTAGCTGTAAGGGAAAGTGTCTTAACGGGGATGATCTCCTCCGACTTAACGGCAAACTCCACCTCAAGGTGATCGGCTCTGTCAGTGCCAACCTGGAAGTTGCTTCCGAACTCAAGAAGGTCATCAAAGGGCTTTACTTCGTCGATGATCTCAAAGTAGCTGTCGATATCTCCGTCCATTACTCTCTGGGAGAATTCCTGGAGGGAAATCCATTCCTTATACTCTTCGCTTCCCTTTACGATATTGGTGGGAACCTCGCCCTTGTTCAGGACTTCCCAGTCGATCTGTCCGTCGCTCTGCTTATGGACAGACTTGAGGGACTCTACATATGCCTCATACTCGGCAACCTGTGCCTTGTTCTCCTCGAGATCCTCTGCTGCGACAGGAGCAGCGGCAGTGGCTGCTGCAGCGGCTGCTGCGGGAACAGCTTCCTTCTTATCCTTATCCTTGCCCTTGCCTGTGAACTTGTCCTGGATCTTTCCGGCAACTTTCTTCATGCTGGCGGACTTTGTGTAATATACGCCTGTTCCGGGGATACCTATACTTGTCGTTGCTCTTCCCGTGGAGCTTATTGTCTGACGAAGACCCTTCTTGCCAAAGCTGGCACTGACTCCGCCCTTGCTGAGATTAAGTCTTACGCCGGGTAAGATGGTGATGCTCTTTCTGAAATTAAGTCCCATACAGGTACCTCCCTTTCAATTTCCGATATACGTTATATTGTACTCCATTTTCCCCCTTCATCACATGACAAAATGGGGTATCTTCTTATTAATTTTTAATCCTCCTCCTTATAGGGTAAAATCTATGTATGGAAAAGATCAGGATATCAAAAGACGTGCTCCGGGATTATTCAGTACTTAAGAAGACCTGGCGCGATATTACATATATTCCCTACACCCGCCTGGAGCAGGGCGACGTGGAATGTCTTGAATACTACAGGATGACCCTGGAGGACATGAGGGAGATGCTCATCACAGCAGAGGCAAAAAGGATCAAGGCCATCGATTTCTTTATGGAATGGTGGGAGCCCATGCTGGTCCACCTTTTCGACGGTATGTGCCTGTCGGACCTTTTCGGGGACAACCCCGCCAACATAAAGGACTACAGGTTCACTGCCCTTCCCTACTCAGACGAAGACCTGATGATGTGGATAATAAAGAGGATCTTCAGGCTCTATGAGGAACTGACTGTCAGCACCATGAACATGAAGTTCTCGGAATATGCCAATACCAAGGACCTGGTGATGATGATCGACTGCCACTGGGACGAGGCAGAGCTGCCTCCCCACAAGAGGACATATATCGACGATCTCAAGAGGGATTTCATATCGGAATACGACAACGACCTGATCCTTCAGGACGCTGATGACTACACAAGGAAGATGTTCAGGCTCTTCACGGACGAGCTGGCAGAGAAGAAGGACCTGACAGCCCTGAGGATAAAGGGATATGCCTGCTACGGCGGCAATTCCATCTATGACTGCGACTGGCAGACGGCTGCCGACTGTATGGAGATCCTCTGGAAAGAGGGAAGCTTCGGCTATGCCGCCAACACCCTTGGATATATCTACTACTACGGAAGGCTCGACAACGGAAACCCGGATTATGAGAAGGCCTTCTTCTACTACTCCGTGGCATCTGCCTACGGGATAATCGAGGCCACCTACAAACTGTCGGACATGTTCATGTACGGCTACTACGTAAAGAAGAACGTATACCTCGCCTCTGCCCTTGTCGAGAAGCTCTATGGTGAGAGCAGATACCGTTTCGAGATGGGCGAGTTCGACGGAAAGTTCGCGGATGTGGCATACAGGATGGGTCTTATCCAGCTCAATACAGAAGACAGGATGCTGGTGGAGGTGGCAAAGCTCAGAGCTCTCCGCTTCTTCCTCCAGGCCCAGTTTGCCATTGCTCTGCGCATCAAGGAAAACTTCTCCTACGGCGATAACAAAGTCAGGGATAACATAGACAGGGAAT
Organism: Oscillospiraceae bacterium; assembly: GCA_902767145.1. Lineage (GTDB taxonomy): Bacteria > Bacillota > Clostridia > Saccharofermentanales > Saccharofermentanaceae > Saccharofermentans. The sequence continues at coordinate 2,685 of CACXGG010000055.1, forward strand.
TAATGCCCCTTCTGTCAGAATTCAAGATCTCCAAGAGATCCTTCAGGTCTTCGTCCCCCGACCTGATATATGAATTCATAAGAAGCCACGCTTACGGCATCTATTCCCTCACGGTAAAGAAGCTGAAGAACGAAAGGATAAAGCTCACAGTAACAAGGCTTCCCACCTATGATGAGAACGAGCCTGACATGACGCTTCTCACATATCCCATGTTCGCATGCTGTGACCTGACGGACACCATAACCTACACGGCAGACGGAGCCCAGTTCCTGGCTCCTTCAGAGAGTGACAGTTTTGTTTTCGACAGGATAGAGACCATTGAAAAACAGGACATGCCGGACACTCATATATTCTTTTACAGAGGAGATCCTGTCGCATCGGTAAGAGCTGACTCATATGTAATAAAAAGACCTGAATATTGATCAGAACAAAAGAGGGGGGATCACGATTGATAGAGAACAGGGTTCTTTATTACTTTTTGACGGTTGCAGAAACCAAGAGCTTTGCTTCTGCAGCAAGAAAACTGGGCATAAATCCATCAACAGTGATAAGACAGATCCAGGGACTGGAAAAGGAACTGAACGTGACCCTCTTCAAAAGGACAAAGACTTCCGTCCAGCTGACCGACGACGGCCACAGGCTCATGCCCTACGCCATACGAACCACAGGTATAAACAGCGATATCCGGAATGAATTCTTTCCCGACCCCATCGACCCAAAGGGTCTGATCTCCATAGGCTTTTCCGATCCCCTGTCCTTCATTTCCGCGGTGGATATCATCTATTCCTTCAGGATCAGATATCCCGGGATCAATATGGAGATGAACGATCTTACTGCTGAAGAACTCAAGGAAAACCTGGACAGATCACAGATCCCCTTTGCCGTCATATCCGACCCACTCACGGATATAAGCCGCTATATAGTAATAAAGGAACTTAAGGAACACAAATGGGGAGCGCTTATCCCCTCTGGCCTTCCCATGGTAAACAGGAATTTTGTAACGCCCGAGGACCTGTCCGGTCTTCCACTCATCCTTCCCTCCAGGCCGGAACTGAGAGATATGATAAACAGATGGCTGTCGGAAACTGAGATCCCGGATTCCTATATAGTCTCTTCAGATCTTCATAAGCTGGTTCCCCTGGTGAGAAAGGGAGTGGGCATTGGTTTTATCCCCATGGATTACAGTGAGGATTTCAGCGATCTATGCGTTAAGCTCTTGGCGCCGCCCGTGAAGTCATCACCGAAATTTCTCATGAGGAAAGGATACCTTACCTCCACAGAGTACAGGTTCAAGGAACATATCATATCTTACGGGATCAATGGCTGATATATTCGTCTGCTACGGAAAGGGTACCGGCAGAGATCTTGATCATGATGTCCTTAAGGGGCATGGCCTTTCCGAAGAGGAAGCCCTGGAGCCTGTCGCAGCCGATCTTCCTGAGATACTCAGCCTGCTCATATGTCTCGACACCCTCTGTAAGAGTGCTCATTCCAAGGTCAGATGCCATCCTGACGATATTCTTGA
>CACXGG010000056.1 GCA_902767145.1 Oscillospiraceae bacterium
CGGATCTATATTCATAAGACCCCCACAAGGATTATACCAAGTATCCCGAAGGTATGCCACAACAGGCCGTATCAATATCCTCCCCCGGCAAAGATAAATACAGATAAGACCGTTCCGAAAAGCGAGACTGTTCCCGCAAGGACCGATATAAGGACACGAAGGACGATGCTGAGCCATTTTCTCTTTTGGGGAAGCGGCCGGCGGAAAAGGGCAGAAAAAGTCAAGGAAAGTCTTCCATACCTTTTTGAAGCCGGATACTTCCATTATCCCTCCACCACAAACCCGGGATCTTCCATGATCCGGGATACAGTCTCTTCTACCGTAAGATCCGACGTATCCAGGATATGATCACCCTTATAGTGATGCTCCTTGAATTCATTGAGAAGGACGATGCAGCGCTCCTTCATCTGATATTCCTCAGGCCTTCTGCTGTCCCTTTCAAGGACTGTCTTCTCATCCATCATGAGCACTGCAAACCTGATCTTAGTATCCTTAAACTCCGCCTTTATCATATCCAGCTGCTGAGGACTTATGATGTAGTTAAATACCACGTCAAATCCGTCCTCCAGGTAGACCCTGATGGAACTTAAGGAAAGTCTCCAGAAAGTATCGAGGTAGTTTCCCTCCTTCCAGGGATCCACATAGCCTCCCACGATCTGGCCGTAAAGATCATCGCCCTCTATAAGCGCGGATCTGGCCGATGCTTCAGCGATCTTTTTCGACACAGTACTCTTACCTGCTCCCGCAGGGCCTGTTATCACATAAAGAGAAGGCATAAGATATTACTTCTTGATGAGCTTGATGATAAAGATAACAAGGCAGGATCCGATGACGCCGCCGATGATGTTACCAACGATACCGGAGATGATGAAGCTTCCTGCGATCCAGCTGAAAAGTGCACCGCCTACGATACCGATAAGAACATTGATATACCAGGGGAAAGATGTCTTCATGAGCATTCCTGCCAGCCATCCGCATACACCTGCGATAATAAGAGAAATGATAAGTCCCATACTAAACTCCTTTTCGATCCGCAAAAGCGGTAATATGTTATTCCAACAAGGAAATTATACCATAATGGATAAGCATTCCTGTTATACTTAACCCATCAGGCCGCAACACATCATCCAACTCTATCGTCATACATACGACGAAAATTGAAATGGAGAAAAAATATATGAAAAGATATCTGTCTATAATCCTTTGCATTTCCATGCTGGCATCATTCACGGCATGCAGCAGCACGGACAAAAAGAAGGACGACAAAAAGAGAGACCGCATCGAAGAGGAAGAGGACGAAAAGGACGAGGAGGAAAAAGAACCTTCCGAGCGCACAGAACAGACTGAGGCCGTAACAGGAAACAGGGTAACCTTCTCCACCACAGACAGGGATGGAAATCCCTTCGACGATTCAGTATTTGCTGACCACGACCTTACCCTCATCAACTTCTGGGAGCCCTGGTGCGGTCCCTGCGTTGGCGAGATCCCTGACCTTCAGAAGATCTACGAGGACTATTCCGATCTGGATCTTCTCGTGATAGGAGTCTATTCCGAGGAGACCATGGAGGACGATGTGGACCTGATCCTGTCTGACAGCGGCGTAACATATCCGATACTGAGATATACTTCCGAGTTTGACGCCTACCAGTCAGGCTATGTTCCCACCACCATCCTGGTGGACAGGAACGGAAACATCATCGATACAGGTGAATCATACGAAGGCATCGACAGTACCCTCATCGTAGGATCAAGGACCTACGAAGAATGGGAAGCCATCATAACCCCTTATCTTGGAGAGTGATATATGAAACGTAATCTTCCGGCCATCCTGCTCCTGATCTTCGCGGTGGCTCTGATCGTCGCGGGCATCATCATGAACCAGCCGGGATCCGTCCTCAGTAAGGCGGTCAGGATCTGCATGGAGTGTATCGGCCTTGGATAGGAAAAAGAGAAGGACCGGGATCCAGGCAGCAGCTGCACTGATCCAGAATGCGAACATAAAGGGCTTCTTCACCGGGAAGATCTACGATGGAGCCACTAAATCCGTATGTGTCCCGGGACTTAACTGCTACTCCTGTCCCGGTGCCGTGGGCTCATGTCCCATCGGATCCCTCCAGAGCTTTTTGAGCGGGATCAAGTTCAGGTTCCCCTA
>CACXGG010000057.1 GCA_902767145.1 Oscillospiraceae bacterium
AAAAAGCAGCGCCAGGAGGCCCTGGAAGAGGAGTACGACGAGATCGACGACATGGAGGATGCGGATTTCTGAGGAGAGATGTGTCCCCGTGTGCCAAAATGTGCCAGTTAGAGATACGTCCCCAAGTGTCACATTGAATTTTATTTTTTCCCTGCTATACTTATTTAGGCGAGTTTTTAAAATAAAGGAGACAGGGATATGCCCGTTACAGAATATCTTGAAAGAAATGCCAAGCTCTACGGAGACGAAGTAGCGCTTGTAGAATATAACCCGGAGCAGCAGGAGCTGGGCCGCGTAACATGGAAAGAGTATGAGCTGATCCAGCCCACAGATACACAGGCTTACAGAAGAGAGATCACCTGGAAGGTCTTCGATGAGAAGGCTAACCGCCTTGCGAATATGCTCCTTTCCAGAGGTATCAAGAAGGGCAACAAGATCGGTATCCTGATGATGAACTGTCTTGAATGGCTGCCCATCTATTTCGGTATCCTTAAGACAGGTGCCATTGCAGTGCCCCTGAATTTCCGTTATACATCTGATGAGATCCTTTACTGCTCAAAGCTGGCAGAACTGGATATCCTTCTTTTCGGACCTGAATTTATCGGCCGTATAGAGAATATCGAAGCAACGCTTCACAAGAATACAGCGCTTATCTTTGTAGGTGAGACATGTCCCACATTCGCTGAGGACTACCGTGTCATCACAGCAGATTATTCAAGCACATCACCTAATATTGAGATCACAGATGAGGATGAGGGAGCTATCTATTTCTCATCCGGTACTACAGGATTCCCCAAGGCTATCCTGCATAAGCATAAGAGTCTGATGCATGCTGCTGCAGTTGAGCAGAAGCATCACTCCACATCAAGAGATGACTGCTTCCTCTGCATCCCGCCCCTTTATCACACAGGCGCAAAGATGCACTGGATGGGAAGCCTTATAAGCGGTTCCAAGGCAGTACTTCTCCGCGGTACAAAGCCTGAGTATATCTTCAAGGCTGTATCAGAAGAGCACTGTACTCTCGTATGGCTCCTGGTACCCTGGGCACAGGATATCCTGGATGCACTGGACAGAGGAGACATCAAGATCTCTGATTACCACCTGGAGCAGTGGAGGCTCATGCACATCGGAGCCCAGCCCGTTCCCAGATCCCTGATCAAGAGATGGCTGGAGTATTTCCCGAACCACCAGTATGACACGAACTATGGTCTTTCCGAGTCCATCGGACCCGGCTGCGTACACCTGGGCGTTGAGAATGTCCACAAGGTAGGTGCCATCGGTATCCCCGGATATGGCTGGGAGTGCAAGATCATCGATGAGAAGGGCAATGAGGTACAGCAGGGAGAAGTCGGTGAGCTCTGTGTAAAGGGCGACGGCGTCATGGTCTGCTACTACAATAACCCTGAAGCAACAGCTGAGGTCCTTAAGGACGGATGGCTCTTAACAGGTGATATGGGACGTCAGGATGAGGACGGTTTCATCTTCCTGGTAGACAGGAAGAAGGACGTTATCGTCTGCGGCGGTGAGAATCTCTATCCCGTTGAGATCGAGGATTTCCTCATGAAGAACGACAGGATCAAGGATGTCGCTGTTATCGGTCTGCCCGACAAGAGACTTGGTGAGATCGAGGGTGCCATCATCGAAGTAAAAGAGGGAATGGAGCTTTCCGAGGACGAGGTAAACGAGTTCTGCCTCCAGCTTCCCAGATATAAGAGACCCAGGAAGATCATCTTCGCTCCGGTCCTTAGAAATGCCACAGGAAAGATCGAGAAGCCCAAGCTCCGTAAGCTCTACGGACAGGAGCATCTCGTAGATTTCGAGAATCAGGACTGATCCTGCTTTTGATCACATGACCCGTCTTGGCGACAGATCCTTATATTCTTTCTACAGGGAGAACAGGACTCTTCTGATGGGTTATCTTGCCCTGGCCCTTGTCTTTTCCATACTGATGTACGGATATGCAGGCATGGCCTTTGCTTCAGACGGCGATCTCGACGTGGGATCTATAGGCGGATCTTCCGCCATTGCTTTCCGCGAAGCTGCAGAGCAGTCCTTCGGTATATCTGTTTCCCCGGCAACAGTCCTGGCCTTTTCGTCAGTAATGTCCATCCTGAAGGAATATGGTGTCATCGGCGATGTGCTGCCGTGCCTGGACTTCGGCATCTGCGATTACTGGCCTGTGCGCCTTATCTCTTTTTTGTGGTTTGCCGTGAGCATGCTGTTTTCCATGCTTGGTTCCAAGGCAGAGGAGATAGAATCAAAATATATCGGTCCCGTCATGTGCTTTATCCTGGCTTTCTACAGAGCCGCCAACTTTATGTCCGGCGGTGAGCTGGTAAGTGCTGCAGGATTTGATGCCGGCGTGGTGGCTTCCGTGGGTACGGGAGTACTGACCATTGTCCTGGAGTTTTTAAAGCTCATCCTGTCACTTCTGGTGTTCTTTATAGTCCGCTATACAAACTACGGAGTATCTCTTTTCGTGGCACTTCTGAGCGGTATCCATTACTGGATAAATGCGCTCTATAAGTTTATCCGTGCATTCCTGGTAATAGGGCTTCTCATAATCGCAGACAAGTTCCCGGCACTCTTCTATGTGATCTACGGAATAATAATCCTCATATCCTTCTTCGTATTCCGCTGGGCCATCTCCGTTATAAGATATGTGAAGGCGATATTCATCAGGCCTTTCTTCTCCGCGATATTCAGAAGAAAGAAGGAAGTTCCCCTCGTACATAAAAAGGCACCTAAAAAATACAGAAATGCATCTTTGTGTCTGCCGGTTTTCTTTATGAAAAATACCGACAAGAACCTGAAGGTCAGGAAAAGGGATCTCTGGTGGCTTGTCAGTTCCGAAGGAAAGACTTTCTTTGTAAGCTCCAGGGGCGTAGCGCGAAAAGAGCAGAAGTTTACTGCAGAGGGCCTCTTCCTCAAAGAGCCCGGTGTCCTTAAGGGAGTCATCGAGATCTTTGATATGAAGGATCCCGATAAGAAAGCATCCTCCGGCAACAGGTCCATCCTTCTTGTCATGAGCAGGGAATATGCCAAAAAGATACCCGGGATCTTAGAGATCACGGGCTTTACGGAATATGTCAAACCTCAGAAGAGCGTGGAGGCTAAAACGGAAGTTACGACTTTATCCTGATGGCCAGGAGCTTGAACATGGTCTTTATGTAACTGATGATGAAGGGCAGGAGACGCCTCTTTGATTCACCGAATATCCTTTTGTTAAATGTGATGGGCACTTCAGCGATCCTGAAGTTCTTCTTGCCTGTCTTTATCTTCATGAGAAGGAGGATCTCTTCAAGGACATCGTAGTTTGTGGACTTGAGCTCCACCTGCCTTACGATATCGCCCCTGTACATCCTGAAGTTAGTGGAAAGATCCTTTGCCTTTATTCCCAGAACGATCCTGAAAGCGAAGTTCAGGATGTGTGACATGATCTTTGAAGATGTGGCGTCGTTTGTCTTTCCGCCCTTTATATATCTTGATCCGATGACTACGTCGTAGCCTTCATTGAACTTGTGGTAGATGTCAGGGATATGGCAGGGATCGTGGGAACCGTCGCTGTCCAGATAGAGAAGGGAATCGCCCTTAGCTGTCTCGATGCCTTTCTTGTAAGCACCGCCAAAACCGGGATCTGCCTGGTTTACGTAGATGGCGCCGTTTTCTTCACAGACCTGCCTGGAGTTGTCCAGGGGTTCCTTTGTGTCTACAACGATGATCTCGTAGTCTTCGGTAAGATCTCTGAGCTGCTCCCTGATCCTGGGGATCATGATGCGAAGGTTCTCTTCTTCTTTGTATGCAAGTAAAACGACGCTAAGTTCCATATTTCCCTCTGTTTCGGTTTCTTTGTCGATTTTATCACAATGAAGGAGAAATGATAAATATTCTTGATCATGGTATATAATCAATATGTGAGGTGTTTTATTTGAAGATCAGGTTCAGCAGCTTTTTACTGGCAGCCCTTATCTTTCTGGCGCTGCCTGTGATGGTATTTTTTTTCGGGACGGTGAAGTTTCCCGTGGCTTTGGTATGCTCGGCGGTGCTGGGTGTGTCCGTCTTCTTTGCCTATAAGGAGTCTTTATCATCCGATCCTGAGATCACGGTCTCTCCGGCTTCCTGTATCATCATCTTTGCCGTTTCCCTGGTGTGGGTATTCTTCTGCGGTGTCAGCGAATATTCCTGGACCACGGCTGATCATCCGTACCGTGCTGCTATCCTGAACGATCTTATAGAATACGACTGGCCTGTGATCTATTCGCTTCCGGACGGTCAGGCTGCCTTTGCCTACTACTATGCATTCTGGGCTGTCCCTGCTGCTCTGGGGAAGATCTTCGGTCTCGGCCTTGCCAGGGTGGTGCTCCTTCTGCAGACATCCCTCGGTATCTGGCTGACTGTCATAGGCCTTTCTTTTTTCAGGAAAAAGTACACGCCTTATATCCTTGCTATGGTGATCCTTTTTTCCACTTTTGACTACATCCCGCTGCCGCTGCTGGATATCCTCCATCTTTATGACGGCCCCTTTGAAGGGTGGAATAATGCCCTTAATATCCACTGTAATACTTTCCAGGTGATGAACGTTTTTAACCAGTCTGTTCCCGGGTGGCTTATAGTATCCCTGATGCTGAACTTTAAGAATGGAAAGCAGGTGGGACTTATGGGAGGGCTCATGTTCTGCTACTCCCCCTGGGCTGTTTTCGGAATGATACCCTTTGCACTTTATAAGCTGTTCCCTAAGGTGTCGGATATACTGACCTTCAGAAATATTGCTTTCCCCGGGTGTGCTCTTCTTGTGCTGACATCCTACTTTACCCTTGGAAATTCCATGACATCATGCTTTACATACGAAAAGTACGACAACTTCGCTCTCTATCTTCTTTCGCTTCTCTGCTTTGCAGTATTCGAGGCGGGGATATGGATCCTCCTTCTTTATCCCCGGAAAAAGACGGCTATCTCATATCTGGGTATCACAAGGAACTTTATCCTGGTGTGTATCGTACTGCCCCTTGTTTATCTGACGCTCTATGATCTGGGTGGACTTGCCAACGATCTTCTCCTTAGAGGATCCATGGTCCCCATGTTCATCCTGACGCCCCTGGCGGCCATCAAGCTGGAGGAGATCATAGCTTCCATCAAGAAGGCAGGAAGCATAGGACTTCCCAATGCGGGAAAGCTCCTTCTTTATTTCATCACATGCCTTACTCCTTTTATGCTCCTTCTGGCATCCGTCACCGGGACCATCCAGATATATACCACCACCGGATTTGATACCAACCCTGACAGATACGAGATCGGATCTTTCGGCTCCCTGACAGGGGAGAAGTATGAGGCATATTACGATACCATCCCGGTGTCCTTTGAGTATGAGGACAGCTTTTTCTTTAAGTACCTTTCTAAGTGATCATCTCTTTGTGATATACTGTTCGGGCTATGCCGGTATTAAGTGTTGACAATCTCTCGGTCTCTTTTGGCGAGAATAAGGTTTTGGACAAGATCTCCTTCATGATAAATGAGGGGGATAAGATCGCGTTCATCGGAAATAACGGAGCCGGAAAATCCACTCTTTTCAAGACCATAAAAGGTACCCAGAGACCTGATGACGGGAAGGTCATCTATCACGGAAATACCATAGTCGGATTCCTGTCCCAGAGTATGGAGGAGCAGGACCTTAACAGTAATACATTAAAGCCTCAGGTGCTGATAGAGGCAGAGGCTTCCAAGATGGAATTGGAGCATGAGATCTCGGTATGCACCGATGAGGACAGGCTCAAGACACTGATGGCCGATTATTCGTCTGTTACAGCGAAGTATGAAGCCCTTGGCGGCTATGACTATGATCACAGGATCATGGAGGCGCTTTCGGGTCTCGGCCTTTCCGGGATAGATGAGAGATCTGATCTTTCCACTTTGTCGGGAGGAGAGAAGATGAGGGTCTGTCTTGCAAGGCTTATAGTCGAAAGACCTGATGTACTCCTTCTTGACGAGCCCACCAACCACCTTGATATAGATGCAGTGGAGTGGCTGGAGGATTTCCTGTCATCCTACGGCGGAGCTGTTTTCGTCATATCCCATGACAGACATTTCATAGACAGGATCGCCAACCGCGTCATCGAGCTCGACAACGGAAGGATAACGGAGTACAGGGGAAACTATGAAGCCTACCGTATCCAGAAGAAGGAGTTCCTCAAGTCCCAGACGGCTACGGTGGAGAACCTGAAGCGTGAACTCGAGCATCAGCTGGACGTTAAGCAGACCATGCTCTCCCACAGAAATATCAGCGGATACCATCAGAGGGAAAAGATGGTGGACAAGCTGGAGAAGATCCTTCAGGCAGAGATAGATAAGCTCCCAGGCGGAAAGAACTCCATGAGCTTCACCCCGGTGCCTGTGGAGAGGACAGGTGCTGACGATAAGCTCCTTCTGGCTGTAAAAGACGTTTCCAAGAACTTCGATGACGGCCCTATGATCTTTTCGCATATATCATTTGAACTTAAGGCGGGAGAGAAGATATTCCTCTGCGGACCCAACGGATGTGGAAAATCCACTCTTCTTACCATGCTCCTGGGACGCCAGGGAGGCTTTGACGGAACAGTCTTTATAAGCAAGGCAGCTTCTGTGGGCTATATGGAACAGTTCGTTCCCTTTGATGATGAGACTGCTTCCTGCCTTGACGAGCTCCTTTCCAGGAGCGATCTTTCCATGACTGCTGCCCGCTCCATGCTGGCGCGCTTCGGTTTCAGGGGAGAGGATGTACATAAGAGGATAGAGGTGCTGTCCGGAGGCGAGAGGTCACGTCTTTATCTCTGCTGCCTTCTTGAGGAAAATCCCGATATCCTCTTCCTGGATGAGCCTACAAACCATCTCGATATAGAGTCCCGTGAGATACTGGAGGATGCCCTCTCAGGATACAGCGGCGCTATCGTCTGCGTTTCCCATGACCGTTTCTTCATCGACAAGTGTGCAGACAGGATCCTTGGATTTATGAATGGTACGGCTGAGCTGTTCGATAAGTACCAGTACTACAGAAAGGCCGTCGTTTCCTCGAAAAGCGTTCCTGCCGCACCTTCCGCTGAAACGAAGCCTGCTGAGGAGAAGACTTCCCGCATGACGGAGGGAAAGGCTGCTTCCATCAACAGGGCAAAGGACCGTAAGGAATCTGCCAGAAGGCGTGAGAGGATGCGCTTCCTGGAGTCGGAGATAGAAAGGCTCGAAAAGGAACAGGCGGATCTGGAGGCCACGTTTACATCAGGAGCCGGGGCAGAGGAATATAAGAAATATGCCGATAACGCCGCCCTGATAGAGTCCATGTATGAGGAGTATTCCTCTTTGGAGGAAGAGTAACTTCTTCATCTTTTCGTTAAGGAAAATATACAGTATCGGTTTGAGTTATAGTTCTTACCTATAGTAAAATAAGCCTATCAATTACAAAGGCGGATCTGTCTATGGGCATGACAATGACACAGAAGATACTCGCATCCCACGCGGGACTTCCCGAAGTAAAGGCAGGGGATCTTATCGAGGCAAAGCTTGACAGGGTCCTGGGAAATGATGTTACTACACCGCCGGCCATCAAGGTCTTTGAGGATATGGGCGCAGGAAAGGTCTTCGATAAGGACAGGGTCTGCCTCGTGCCCGACCATTTTACTCCCAATAAGGATATCAAGTCAGCTGAACTTACAAAGTGCATGAGATGCTTTGCAAGGCAGCAGGAGATAACCAACTATTATGAACTCGGATCAAAGGGTATGGGCATCGAGCATGTCATCCTTCCCGATAACGGACTGGTCTTCCCGGGAGACCTTATCATAGGAGCTGATTCACACACATGTACATATGGCGCTCTGGGAGCTTTTTCCACAGGTGTGGGATCCACGGATCTTGCCTGTGCCATGGCCAGCGGTAAGACCTGGTTCAAGGTCCCCGAGGCCATCAAGGTAGTCCTTACGGGAAAGCCGTCGGACCTTATCACCGGCAAGGATATCATCCTTCATATCATCGGTACCATCGGCGTTGACGGTGCTCTTTATAAGTCCCTGGAATTCTTCGGGGACGGCATATCATATCTGTCCATGGAGTCCCGACTTACCATATGTAATATGGCTATAGAATGCGGCGGAAAGAATGGTATCTTCCCCGTGGATGATATTACTCTTTCCTATATCTCGAAGACGGATCCGGAGCGTTATTCCGCAGGTGATTATAAAGTCTATGAAGCGGATCCTGATGCTGAATATCCGGAGGTACTGGAAGTTGATCTTTCCGCCATCCCGTTTACAGTGGCACTGCCGCATCTTCCGTCTAATACAAGGGATGCTTCCACTGTCGGTCTTCCCATAGACCAGGTGGTCATAGGATCATGTACCAACGGAAGATACGAAGATATTGCCCTTGCTGCTGAACTGTTCCGCGGGCGCCATGTTGCTCCGGGTATCAGATGTATCGTTATCCCGGGATCCCAGCGTGTCTACAGAAGGGCTCTCGATGAAGGCATGCTCGCTGTTTTCGATGATGCGGGATGCGTTATCTCAACGCCTACCTGCGGCCCCTGCCTGGGAGGCCATATGGGGATCCTGGCAGAAGGGGAGAGATGTGTTTCCACAACGAACAGAAACTTCGTGGGCCGTATGGGCCATGTGGGATCTGAAGTCATATTGAGCGGAGTTCCCGTTGCCGTTGCTTCTGCTATAAAGGGCAGGGTAGCAGTGCCCACGGAGCTTTGAGGGGAGGATGTCTATGAAAGCTGAAGGAAGAGTATTTAAATATCAGGACAATGTGGATACTGACGTCATCATTCCCGCAAGGCATCTGACATCTGCAGATCCTGAGCAGCTGAAACTTCACTGCATGGAGGACATAGATCCGTCTTTCGTTTCGAGAGTCACACCCGGAGATATCATGGTGGCAGGAAAGAACTTCGGCTGCGGGTCATCCCGTGAGCATGCTCCCATAGCAATAAAAGCCAGTGGCATATCCCTGGTCATCGCATCTGATTTTGCCCGCATCTTTTACAGGAACAGCATAAATGTGGGACTTCCCATCATGGAGTGCCCGGAGGCTTCCGAAAAGATATCTGACGGGGATATCATCTGCGCTGATTTCGACACGGGGATCATCGAGAACAGGACCACAGGGGAGACATACAGGGCAGCGCCCTTTCCGGATTTCATAAAGAAGATAATCGACTGCGGAGGACTTGTTCCTTATACACAGTCGAAGGATAAAGAGGTGTGATATGAGACAGTATAAGATAGCAGTCGTACCCGGCGACGGGATAGGTCCCGAGGTCGCATCCTCAGCGGTGCAGGTCTTATCGGCAGTGGCCGAAAAATACGGCTTCGGTCTTTCCTTTAAAGAGTATCCCGCAGGCGGCTGTTCCATCGATGAGTTTGGTGTGCCCCTGACGGATGAGACACTGGAAGGATGCCGTGCTTCCGATGCCGTGCTCCTTGGTGCGGTGGGAGGACCGAAGTGGGATAAGGCAGATGCATCCATCCGTCCCGAAAAGGCACTCCTGGGCCTTCGTTCCGGTCTTGGCCTCTATTCCAATCTCCGTCCCGCACTTCTTTTCCCGGAGCTGGCTTCGGCCTCACCTCTCAAAGATGTTTCCGAGATCGATCTTCTTATCGTCAGGGAACTTACCGGAGGAATCTATTTCGGAGACCACGGAAGGTTCAGTTCCGCTGATGTTTTATCAGATGGTCAGGTGAAGGGAGAATGTGCCTTTGACACAGAGAGCTATTCCACGGCAGAGATCGAGCGTATCGTACGCGAGGGATTCAGATATGCCATGGGAAGAAAGAAGAAGCTTACTCTGGTCGATAAGGCTAACGTCCTCGAGTCTTCGCGTCTCTGGAGGGAAGTGGCAGAAAGGATCGCTCCCGGGTATCCTGAGGTGTCCCTGGATTTCCTCTATGTGGACAACTGTTCCATGCAGCTTATCAACCGTCCTTCGACTTTTGATGTGATCGTAACTTCAAACATGTTCGGGGATATCCTGTCTGATGAGGCAGGAATGATCACCGGATCTATCGGCATGCTGCCGTCTGCTTCCTTAGGAACTCCGGGTACGCCGGGAATGTATGAGCCTGTCCACGGATCAGCTCCTGATATCGCAGGCACGGGAAAGGCAAACCCTCTGGCCACTATACTCTCTGCGGCAATGCTGCTCAGGTGGTCTTTGGGTGAGGAGATAGCAGCCGACAATATCGAGCGTGCAGTAAAGAAGACACTGGCAGACGGATTCAGGACGGTGGATATTGCCGGGGACGGTGAAGGAGTTACCGTGCTTGATACTGTGCAGATTACTCAAAAAGTCCTTGAGCGGATATGATGATTGCATAAAAATTAGAAGGATTTATTGAATACCAATTATTTGTGATAAAATTTCATTGGAGTTTTATATTCTCAAATTAAGAAAATGGAGGAAAACAAATGAGAGTTTTATCCGGTGTTTGTTATATCCTTGCCTGCATCGCAGGTATCGCAACTGTCTTTTTCCCCTTCTTCTATTTCCAGATGGGAGCGACTTCCAAAGACGTTTATATCTATGCAGATTTCTTCGGTAAGCTTTTCCTGGCATGTTGTGCCGTAGGAATAGTATGTGCCCTTATCGGCCTGCATAAGATATGTTTGCCTGCAGGCCTTATTTCCATGGGATGCTGGATCGCCAAGTATATCACTATCGTTGTCAAGGCTGATGAAGCTGAGTATATCGGCGGTGAGATGGCCGGATCTACATACAGTGCATTCAACGGACTTATCGACGGTGTAGATTCGTATGCCGGATCCTTCACGGTAGTCATGGGACCTGCTTATCCCATCATGCTCGGTGCAGCTATCGGAATGATCGCTTTCGGATTCTTCTACTGGATGACAGCTAAGCCTTCCAACTATTGATCGATAGAAAGTTCAGATACAAAAAAGGGACAGCACATGCTGTCCCTTCTTTTTGTCTGCTGTTCTTAACTTAAAGCTCTGCCCTGTGTGACAGCCCGAGTTCCTCGGCGATGGCGAAGAAAGCTTTTCGCGATCCTGTGATGGTCTTCTCGGATACGCAGAATGCCAGGCGGCAGTAGCCTTCCTTGGCGAAGCTCTTTCCGGGTACCAGAAGGAGGTTCTGCTTTGCGCAGACAGCCGCGAACTCCGCGTCGGTCATGCCCTTGGGTGTATTCATGTAGATATAGAGTGCTCCCGAAGGCTTAACGGAATCAAATCCCGCATCGATGATGTTGGAATAGAGGATATCTCTCCTGTGTTCGTAGTTCTTTACATCTACCTTTGCGTAAAGGGACTTTTCGATGACCTTCTGCCAGATGGCGGGAGCGTTTACGGAACCAAGGGTCCTGTTGGAAAGGACGATGGCTGCCGTCAGGATATCGTAATCTTCATTTCTGGGTGATACCAGAGTGTAGCCGATACGCTCTCCTGCAAGGGATAAGGACTTGCTCCAGGAGAAACAGATGATCAGGTTATCGATGAAGGAAAGGACGGGAGGTACCTTGCATCCGTCGTATACAAGATCGATATAAGGCTCGTCGGAGATAACGTGGATAACATGATCTTTAGACTTAAGAAGATCGTTCAGGCCCTTGAGGAACTCCTCGGGGTAGATGACACCCGTGGGGTTGTTAGGGGAGTTGATGATCATGGCCTTTGTCCTGTCCGTGATATAGGAGTCGATGGTATTGAGGTCGGGCATGAAATCGTCTCCTGTGGGAACGATGACGACCTTGCCGCCGTGGTTTGCCACATAGTTGTTGTATTCCATGAAGTAGGGAGCAAGTACGAGCACTTCGTCGCCGGGGTCCAGAAGGGAGTGGAGCACGTCGTTCATGGCGGCTGCAGCACCTACTGTCATGCAGACTGCACCGGCTTCCACCTTCACTCCTGACTCGGAGGATCTCTTTTCGGCGATCATGGCTCTGGTGGATTCAAAACCGCTGTTGCTCATATATCCGTGCATACCGGGCTTTGGATCGTCTGCAAGTTCCTTAAGTGCATCGGATACTTCCTTCGGAGGCTCCAGGTCAGGGTTGCCCAGTGAGAAGTCAAACACGTTGTCCTCGCCGTAGAGTGCCTTGAGCCTGTTTCCTTCTTCGAACATCTTTCTTATGGCTGATCCGCCTTCGACGGCGGAGATCATATTCTTTGCTATCATAATGTGTCTCCCTTTGGTTTATTTACGAAAACAATAATAGCACTTGACAACAGGGCGGACAATCGTTATTATATCGAGGTCAATTAAAGAAGAATCATGAGTTCTCACCTCAAGCGCTTAAGTAAAGAGGTTCATAGCTAAGAGCTAAGGCCAAGTGTCCTTAGGCGGGTGTTGTGAGAACGGATAGTATCCGTTCTTTTTTTGTGCGGTCAAAGAGGGAGGTGTTCTGTATCGCTAAACAAAACGGAAATCAGATGATCAACGATGACATCAAGTTTGAGAAGGTCAGACTGATCGACGCAGACGGGCAGATGG
>CACXGG010000058.1 GCA_902767145.1 Oscillospiraceae bacterium
AGGCAGCCTCATGGTCATCAGGGATCATATATCATTCTTCTGTGAATCACCCCTGAGAGGCCCTAATCTTGATGAATTCGGACCCAGGTTCCCGGACCAGTCCCGCGTTTATGACGAAGGTTATGTTGCTAAGATGGAGAAGTGTGCAGAAGAGCTTGGTATAGAGCTCTTCCTCGGTACATATGCTTTCTGCAGAGGTCCCCAGTATGAGACGCCTGCAGAGATCCAGGCACTTAAGCTCCTGGGTGCAGGCGCTGTTGGTATGTCCACAGTTCCCGAGGCCATCGTAGCAGCCCACTGCGGCATGAAGATCGCAGCCATTTCATGTGTTACCAATCTGGCAGCCGGTATTTCGGACAAGCCTTTAAACCATCAGGAAGTAATGGAGAATGCAGCTAAGGTATCAAGTTCCTGCTGCGCTCTCGTAAAGAGATTTATTTCAGAGATCTGACGGAGGATCACCATGGAGATAAGAGCATATGACATCAAGGATATAGATCTGGCTCCCTCAGGAGAGAAGAAGATCGAGTGGGCATACAGGAATATGCCTGTTCTTCGTGCCATCGAGAAGGAACTCATAGAAGAGCAGCCTTTCAAGGGTATGAAGATCGCCGTTTCAGTCCATGTTGAGGCAAAGACAGCATGTCTTGCAAGAGCACTGGCAAGAGGCGGAGCTGATGTTGCCCTTACAGGATGTAATCCTCTTTCCACCCAGGATGATGTTGCAGCTGCTCTTGCCAAGGCAGGAATGCATGTATATACCATCCACGGTGATAACGAAGAAGAATATATAAACCACCTTAAGATGGCACTTGCAATTGAGCCCGATATCGTCATCGACGACGGCGGAGATTTCGCAATGCTCCTTCATTCCGACATGAAGGATCTCGTCCCTAAGATCATCGGCGGATGCGAAGAGACCACCACCGGTGTCCACAGGCTCGAGATCCTTGAGAAGGAGGATAAGCTCCTCTATCCCGTAGTCGCAGTAAATGATGCAAGATGTAAGCATCTCTTCGACAACAGGTTCGGTACAGGCCAGTCCGTCTGGACTGCGATCATGGCAACGACTAACCTTGTAGTAGCAGGGAAGACCGTTGTCGTTGCAGGCTTTGGAATGTGTGGAAGAGGCGTAGCCTTAAGGGCTAAGGGCCTGGGCGCCAAGGTCATCGTTACAGAGATCGATCCCGTTAAGGCCTGCGAAGCCATCATGGAAGGCTATCAGGTCATGACCATGGATGAGGCAGCTCCCGTTGGTGATATCTTTGTAACAGTAACAGGCTGTAAGGATGTCATCGTAAGAAGGCATTTTGAGAACATGAAGGATGGCGCCATCTGCTGTAATGCAGGCCATTTCGACTGCGAGGTCAACATAAAGGAACTTTCCGAAGCAGCAAAGGACAGTAAGGAACTGAGAAATAACATAATCGGTTACGAACTTCCCAATGGCAATACCATCTGCATCCTGGCAGAGGGAAGACTTGTAAACCTTGCTTCAGGAGACGGTCATCCCGTAGAGATCATGGACATGAGCTTCGCACTTCAGGCCCAGTCCGCAAGATATATCGCCAAGTACGGAAAGGATCTCGAAAAGAAGGTATATCAGACACCTGAAGAGATCGATAACAGGGTAGCAGAGATCCTTCTTGATACCAAACATATAAGCATCGATAAACTTACGCCTGAACAGGAGAAATATGTCAACTCATGGGATTTCTGATTGACATAAGAGCCTGAAATAGGTATATTTTATAGGCGCTTGCCAATGTGGCTCAGGGGTAGAGCAATTCACTCGTAATGAATAGGTCGTGGGTTCGATTCCCACCATTGGCTCCACAAAAAGAAGATGCATCCGGTAACGGATGCATCTTTTTTTTGAACAGAGCATTTATGCAGCAGGAATTATCCGGTATATTTACCCTGCAAAAATCACAGAAAAATAACAACAGGTGCACATCCTTTTTATGTATTTTGAAATAATAATACACTAACAAAAATCTGATAAAATATATTTTGTATTAATAAAACCTTTTCGATAAGTAGATAAGGGATAAAAGAAAGGAAAAGAACTATGAACAAGAAAGCAATTGGCAGCCTGATCGCTGCATCCATGCTCCTCGGTTCACTTTCCGGTTGTTCTCTCCTTGGAGGAGGAAAGGATGCGGAAGCAATTTCCGAGGCAGCTGACTCATTTGTTTCAAATGTAGTTTCCGGTAAGCCTGATAAGGCTGCAAAGGCAGTTCAGGACAGCGACGAGGCTTTCCTTGAAGCAGGCGATTTCGGCGGTAACGAAGACATCGCAGAGGCTCTTCTGGGATCAGCTGAGTATGAGATTGACAATGTCGAGGGTAAGGCTAAGGACGAGGAAGGCTCTGCTGATATCGTCTTCACATGGGCTGACCTTGACGCTATCGTCGAGGATGGCATGACAAAGGATGAGCTCATCGATGCTCTTTCCGATCCTGAGGAGACAACAGAGGAGACAGTTACTCTCGAGCTCGTTTACGATGATGAAGAGTGGTTTGTTGACCCTGATTCCGCTGTTGATTTCATGGAGTTCCTTGCAGACCAGGTAGCTGACCTTGAGGTTGGCGGTCTTTCCGAGGACAGTGCTATCGCAGCAGTTGACGAGTTCATCGGTTACCTTACAGCAGGTGACATG
>CACXGG010000059.1 GCA_902767145.1 Oscillospiraceae bacterium
GTGGGATTAGTTCAGTTGGTTAGAGCGCCAGTTTGTGGCACTGGAAGTCATGGGTTCGAATCCCATATCCCACCCCACTTTTTTCTTCATCCAAGCTTTATTAATTAATAATACTGGGGTGTAGCCAAGGGGTAAGGCACGGGTCTTTGACTCCCGCACTCGTAGGTTCAAATCCTGCCACCCCAGCCATTTTCGGTTCATTAGCTCAGTTGGTAGAGCACTTGACTTTTAATCAAGGGGCCTGGGGTTCGAACCCCCAATGAGCCACCAGAAAGCTGTCCTTAAGGGCAGCTTTTTTGTTGCACGAAAAACACAAGGGTGACACACGGGGACGTATCTCTTAGTGACACACTTTGCATGTCAGACGAGATACGTCCCCTAATGTCACCCTTGCAGAAAAGAACCCCTCCGAAGAGGGGCCCTGTTAATTACTTCTTCCCTGCACTCTTTCTCGGTGCTTTCACTTTGACTTCCGGGATCTCGCTCTGATCCTTAAGGAGCGTAAAGGTAAACTCACTGCCGTCAAAGTCTATGGTAAGACCGGTGGCCTTCTTGAGCTGTCCCTCGAGGAACATATCGGAGAGACGGTCCTCGATCTTCTTTCTGATCTCACGGCGAAGCGGCCTTGCTCCAAACTTGGGATCGTAACCGTTCTTAGCCAGCTCATCTAAAGCGGCATCGGTGATCGCACCCTTTATCTTCTTCTCGGAGAGAGAATCGAAGACTTCCTTCATCATGATCTCTGCGATCTTCCTTATCTCCTCCCTGGTGAGTTCCTTGAAGATGATGGTATCATCCACACGGTTAAGGAACTCGGGACGGAAGGTCTCCTTAAGGGCTGAATCCACCTTGGACTCAAGAGCCTCCTCGGTACCACTGAAGAAACCGATGGTGGGAGCCTTGGCAGAGTTACCTGCATTGGAGGTCATGATGATGATGGTATTTTCGAAGTTGACATGAAGTCCGTGGCTGTCAGTAAGACGTCCTTCGTCCAGGAGCTGGAGAAGAAGGTTGAATACATCGGGATGTGCCTTCTCGATCTCATCGAAAAGGATGACGCAGTAAGGCTTTCTCCTGACCTGCTCTGTCAGCTGGCCGGAATCCTCATGGCCCACATATCCCGGAGGGGATCCGATGAGCTTACTTACGGAATGGGGCTCCATATACTCGGACATATCGATCCTGATAAGGGAATCCTCTGTATCGAACATCACCTCAGTAAGTGCCTTAACGAGCTCCGTCTTACCTACACCGGTAGGTCCTACGAAGATAAACGAAGCAGGCTTATTCTTCTTGGTAAATCCGGATCTTGTCCTTCTTACCGCATTTGCTACAGCCTTTACGGCCTGTTCCTGTCCAACGACTCTCTCGTGAAGCCTCTCCTCAAGGTGAAGGAGCTTCTCTGTCTCTGTCTCGGATATCGACTTCAGAGGGATACCTGTCCACATCTCGATCACCCTGGCAATATCCTCACGGGTAATGGGATCAGGTTTGATCTCGCTTCTCAGGTCATCGAATTCCTGCTGGCACTGCTGCATCTTAACGCGGAGCTCGGCAACCTTCTCGTAGTTCTGCTCCCTTTCTGATTCTGACAGTTCCTCCATCTTCTCCACCATGGCAGAGTATTCAGCATTAGCCTTGTTAAGGTTCTCCTCTGTCTCGGAGAGCTTGACCAGCTTGATGTTGTTGAGGTTAGCATGGGAGCCTGCCTCATCGATAAGGTCGATGGCCTTATCAGGAAGATATCTGTCAGTTATATATCTCTTGGATGCCCTGACGGCAAAGTCGATGACATCTTCGGAATAGGAGACCATATGATGGTTCTCGTAGTAATCCTTGATACCGTTAAGGATGGCGATGGAATCCTCTATGGAAGGCTCGTCCAGGATGACCTTCTGGAAACGTCTCTCAAGAGCCGAATCCTTCTCGATCTTCTTATATTCAGAAGTGGTGGTGGAACCGATTATGCGGAGCTCACCCCTGGCAAGAGCCGGCTTCAGGATATTGGCCGCATTGGTGGAACCTTCGGAATCACCTGCACCCATGATGGTATGGAGCTCATCGATAACGAGGATAACATTCTCCTCCCTGATGGCTTCATTGATAACGCCCTTTATCCTGCTCTCGAACATACCCCTGAACTGGGTACCTGCGACCATAGCCGGAAGATCCAGCTGCCATACCTGCATATTCCTGAGCTTGGCGGGAACCTCTCCCTCCACGATCTTGTTGGCAAGCCCCTGTGCAACAGCTGTCTTACCTACACCGGGAGCACCGATGAGCACAGGATTGTTCTTAGTTCTCCTGTTAAGGATCTGAACGACTCTCTCGATCTCTTTATCCCTGCCCAGGATCCTGTCTATCTTTCCTTCAGATGCTCTGGCGGTAAGATTGGTACCGAACTCATTAAGGAACTTCAGGCGGCGCTTAGGGGGCATGTCAGGACCGCCCTTCTTATTCCTGTCGCCCTTCTTTCCCTTGCCGAAGGAATTCATGATGGACTCGATGGGGTTTGTGAATGCCTTGGAGGGATCATCGTCATCGAAATTACCGGGACGTGTTCCAAACTCCTCTTCGGGATCTATATCAGAACCCGGGCCGAAATCGGCAACGCCTATTCCGGCGCTGTCATCCTCAAAATCGTAATCATCATCATCCATGATGCCTTCGAAATCATTGTTTACTATGGACTTGAAGAATTCTGTAGGATCTGCGGCAGGGCCGGCATTTCCTATCATGTTCTCCACACGGTCGCTCATCTCGTCTATATTGTCAGAATTGATGCCTGCAGCAGCAAACATATCGCTGATGCCTGCAAATCCGGACTCATAAGCGCATTTAATGCAGAATCCTTCGTCTATCCTTTTCCCGTTCTCATAGCGGCTCGTAAATACGATAGCCTGACGGGTCTTACATACTGAACATAATGACATATCTTTATACTCCGTTCTCCTTAGCTTTGCGCCTTACGCGCGGACCGGTCCTGATCTCCATTGCCTCCTGCTCCAGCCTTACCTCATCGATAAACGAAGCCAGAGTGGCATACCGGCCTTCCTTCTTTGCTTTTTCCAATACGGGCTTAAGGAACTGTCCCGTATATGATCCCTTATTCCTTGCGACCTGTTCGGGTGTACCGCAGACGATGACTTCTCCGCCTTCATCTCCGCTCTCTGGACCCAGGTCTATTATGTAGTCTGCCGTCTTGATCACATCAAGATTATGCTCTATTACGACTACCGTATTATTATTTTCCGTAAGTCGCTCCAAAATGTCAACAAGCTTGTGGACATCGGCTATGTGAAGGCCCGTGGTGGGCTCGTCCAGCACATAGAGGGTCTTACCGGTGGACCGCCTTGAGAGCTCGGCCGAGAGCTTGATCCTCTGGGCCTCTCCTCCCGACAGCTGGGTAGATGGCTGACCTAACTTAATATACCCCAGTCCCACATCCTTAAGTGTCTGTACTTTGCGGAAAATGTTAGGCACTGAAGCGAAGAACTCGCAGGCCTCATCTACCGACATATCAAGCACATCAGCAATGTTCTTACCCTTATATCTGACCTCCAGGGTCTCCCTGTGATATCTTCTTCCCTTACATACGTCACACTTAACGTAAACATCGGGCAGGAAGTGCATCTCGATCTTGTTGACGCCGTCTCCGGAACAGGCCTCGCATCGTCCGCCCTTAACGTTAAAGCTGAACCTTCCGTTCTTATAGCCTCTCTTCTTGGCATCAGGGGTATTGGCATACAAAGCCCTGATAAGATCGAAAAC
>CACXGG010000060.1 GCA_902767145.1 Oscillospiraceae bacterium
CAGTCGTCACCCTGGACAGCACCTGAATCGGGAAGGTCAGGGGTGGATGCAGGAGTCTGGTCGATCTGGTCGCCGCCGCTTCCGCTGTTTCCACCGCCGTTATTGTTGTTATTGTTGTTGTTATTGTTATTGCTGTTTCCGCTGTTTGTTCCGCTGCCCTCAACGGATACAAGGGATGCGCCCGTTACGCCGGAGCCTTCCACCTGGATGCCCACACTTCCGTTAAAGGCCCAGGAATTAGGGCCTGAAGCAGATACTGTGGCAACGACTTCGTCGCCCTTGATCTCATAGGAATCAAATCCCCATCCGCTGGCGGAGGTGATATTTCCGTCGAAGTGGACCGTGACGGTGATGGTCTCATATCCGTCGCAGCCTGACAGCGTAAGGGTTATCTGTCCGCCGGAATCCCAGGGATTCACATTGTCCACATTGGCACTGGCATCGGCATAGACCGGTGTCCTCGGTACGAAGAAAGCTGCCGTGGAAAAAACCATGGCAGCCGTAAGGATTGTTGCAGCGATCTTTTTTAACTTCATAAAGAAGCCTCCGGTATTATTTCTTGAACCTTGAGTCGATGACCCTGACCATCTTACCCTCTGATCTGGGAAGTGACCTGGGCTCTACGAGCTGGACCTTGGCATGGATACCGGTGATGGAGGCGATGTCGCCCTCGATGGACTTTGTAAGCTTTTCGAGGCCCTTCATGGTATCAGGGAAGTTCGAGGGGTTGAGCTCGATCTTTACTGTGATAACGTCAAGGTTATTTATCCTGTCTACATAGATCATGTAGTGGGGAAGGACTTCCTTGTATCTCATGACTGCAGTCTCGATCTGTGTGGGGAATACGTTGACGCCCCTGATGATGAGCATGTCGTCTGCACGTCCGGTGATCTTTTCGATCCTGGGTGTTGTCCTTCCGCAGGCACACTTACCATAGTGGATACGTGTAAGGTCATGGGTGTTGTAGCGGATCATGGGAACGCCTTCCTTCATGATGGAGGAGAATACCAGCTCACCCAGCTCTCCCTCGGGAAGGGGTGCGCCTGTATCGGGATCCACGATCTCAGGCCAGAACAGGTCAGACTGGATATGGATCATATCCTCGCATGCATCGCAGGAGCATCCGACACCGGGACCTACGATCTCTGTAAGACCATAGATATCAAATGCCTTAAGGCCGATCCTGGATTCGATCTGATCCTTCATCTCCTTTGTCCAGGCCTCTGCTCCGAAGAATCCGCTCCTGAGCTTAACAAGGCTCTTATCGATACCGTTCTTCTCGATGGTGTCGATGATATGGAGCATATATGTAGGGGTGCAGCACATGATCTGGGGCTGCCACTCCGTAAGGATCTGGATCTGTCTTGCTGTATTACCGCCTGAAACGGGGATGGCGACGGAACCGAACTTCTGGCATGCATAGTGGGGTCCGAGACCTCCTGTGAAAAGGCCGTAGCCGTATGCGATATGTACCAGGTCGCCCTTCTGCATACCGCCCATGGCGAAGGATCTGCAGAGAGCCTCCGACCAGAGCTCGACATCGTTGGCTGTATATCCTACTACCTTCATCTTACCGGTGGTTCCGGATGATGCGTGGAACCTTACCAGCTTTTCTCTGGGAACAGCCAGGGTTCCGAAGGGATAATTGTCCCTGAAATCCAGCTTATCTGTATAGGGGATCTTGGTGATATCATCAAGTCCCTTGATGTCGTCGGGGGTAACTCCCGCCTTGTCCATCTTCTTCTTAAAGTAGGGAGCGTTGTCATATGTGCGCCTGACGCAGTCGACAAGTCTCTTTCCGACGAGTTCTCTTCTCTCGTCCTCTCCCATACACTCGTGCTTTTCGTCCCAGATGAATGTCTTTACTTCTGCCATTTCTTTTTACTCCTTGCCTTAGCGGCATTAAACATCAAGTTCTATCTTCTTGTCTGAAGGATTATAACCCGTATACTTTACACCTGCAGCATCCAGCATCTTTCTGGCTGCCCTGGCGCCCTCGGTATCGTGGTATTTATCACTGTCGTAGATTATCTCTTTTATGCCCTTCTGGATTATCGCTTTAGTACATCCCTCACAGGGGAAGAGAGTAACGTAGATCCTGTTGTTCCTCAGGTCTGCGGTACCGCAGTTCAATATGGCATTGAGCTCAGCGTGGCATATGTAGGCATACTTCGTCTCGTCGAACCTGCCTTCCCTTTCCCAGGGGAACTCGTCATCTTCGCATCCTTTGGGAAGCCCGTTATATCCAACGGTCATGATCCTGTTCTCTTCGTTGACTATACAGGCACCTACCTGAGTATTGGGATCTTTGCTCCTAAGTGCGGACAACTTGGCGATACCCATAAAGTACTCATCCCAAGTTATGTAATCGTCTCTTTTTGTGACCATGGAGCTTACCTCCCGAAGCATAAAATAGCGAAGATATTTTACCCTATAATATCCTTTACTGCAATAAATGCTTCGCTCATGCAGGCCTGGAGATTATATCCTCCGGACACTCCGTCGATATCGGCGATCTCGCCTATTATGTACATCCCTTCAGAAAGTCTGGACTCCATGGTACCCCGTGTGATCTCCTTAAGGGCCACGCCGCCCCTGGTTACATAGGCAGTCTCGTAGGCAGGGGGATTACCGATGCGGAGTTCCAGGTGCTTGAGCTCCCTGAGATAAGCCTTTCTCGCCTCCCTGTCGCAGTTCCTGGCATAGAGGTCCGTAACTCCGGCTCTCTCCCCCAGCGCACCCGCCACGGAAGCAGGGACATAATTGGCACCCAGGGTGGTGAGCTTTGTGTCGCTCTTGTTTTCCATGAGCTCTGTAAGCTCACGGTCAAGCTCTTCATCAGATCTTCCGGGGGTGAAGTCCAGCTCGATCCAGCCGTCCTTTGATACGATATCCCTGGGTATCTCCCTGGATATCTCACCGATAACGGGCCCGGAAAGACCCTTATGGGTAAAGAGCACGTCTCCCGTGCCCGATGCTTTTTTCTTATTGTCGTAGTAAAGGCTGGCGCCTGCGTTTACTGATACGCCTGAAACCTTTGAGGTGAACTTCTGTCCCTCCTCGTCCATCTCCACTGACGTAAGTGCGGGGATAAGGCTGGTGACCGTATGTCCCACGGATTCCGGGAACCTGTAGCCTGTTCCGTCGGATCCTGTCTGGGGGAAGCTCCTGCCTCCCGTGGCCACGATGATCTTTTCGCAGGAGAATTCCTCTCCCCTGTCGGAGACCACCTTATAACCGCCGGATTCCTTTTTTATCTCGGAACAGTTGATATTTGTCTTTATGTTCTCTTCACCGATGTACTTTTTCAGGGCTTCCACCACTGTCTTAGCGCTGTCGGATACAGGGAACATCCTGTTGTTCTCCTCTTCTTTGAGGGGGACCTTGAGTTCGTTTTCGATGAAGTCTATGGCGTCTTCAGGGGAGAAGGTCTTTATGGCAGGATAGATGAAATTGCCGGCTTCGTGAAAGCCTGCCTTGAGTTCTGCCGGGATCTTCCTGTTGGTGATATTACATCTGCCGTGGCCTGTAAGAAGGAGCTTTCTTCCCACTTCGTTTCCTCTTTCAAGGACCAGGAATCCCTTCCCCTCCTTTTTCAGAAAACATGCTGCGAAAAGACCTGCAGCTCCGCCGCCGATTATCAGGACTTCAGTCTTCCCCATCAATTGCCGCTCCTTGCGGACAATGCTATCTTCTCCACCAGATCGTTATATTCGATGCCAATGGCCTTGGCAGCTTCGGGAACGAGGCTGGTATTGGTCATGCCGGGAAGGTTATTTGCTTCGATGAACCAGAAGTCGTCCAGCTCCTCATCGAAGAACATATCGATCCTTCCGTAGGAGTCCATCCTCAGGATGGTAAAGAACTTCTCAGCCAGGATCTGGGCTCTCTTTGTGTGCTCCTCATCAAGGGGTGCAGGGCAGAGATGGTCAGTCAGGCCTGCCTGGTACTTGTTCTTATAGTCATAGAAACCTTCGTGGGGTCTTATCTCGATTATGGGAAGAGCCTTACCGTCAAGAACGGCAATGGTTATCTCACGTCCCGTTATAAACTTCTCAACAAGGATCAGCTGCTTATAGGAAGCTGCAAGATCCAGGGCAGCCTGGAGTTCCTTGACATCCTTGACCACAGAAACACCACAACTGCTGCCACATCCAATGGGCTTAACGACACAGGGAACACCGATCTCGTTCATGACCTTGTCCACCGTGATGGCATCATAAGGTCTTGTCATCCAGTCAGCAGTCCTGTAGCCGGCACCTGCGATAAGTGCCTTGGAGATATCCTTGTCCATGGCGATGGCACATCCCATGTAATTGCATCCGGTGTACTTGATGCCGTTGGAATCCAGAACGGACTGCACCTGGCCGTTCTCGCCGTATGCTCCGTGAAGACCGATAAATACGCAGTCAGCCATCTTGCAGATCTCGATGACCCTGGGGCCGACCCACTCTCTCCTGCCGCCGTTCTGTCTTACGATGAGCTCGAGATCAGGTTCTGTCTCGGGGATGGTATATTCGAAAAGATCTCCCGTTCCTTTCCTGAACTCACCTTCGAGGTCCACGTCATCACCGAGACCGTCATAAAGGTCCACCAGGGCAACTTCATGTCCCTTCTCCAGGAGGGCATTTCCTATAAGGCTTGCGGATTTTTTTGAAACATCTCTTTCGGGGCTCAGACCGCCTCCGAGTACTACGATCTTCATATGGGGTACCTCTTCAAAAATATTGGTAAACATGTTCTTACGATTATGGATTATAGCATTGCTTTTTTACCCCAAACCCCTTGAAAACATTACATTTGTGTTACCCGCGAAAATGAATTCAAATCGTAAAGAACATGTAAAAAAGGGAGTAACATAAATTGATATACTAAATTAAATAATTAACAGAAGGAGCAGCTATGCTTGCAGTCTTGTATCTGATATTATGCGCATTCTTCGGAATATCGCTCATATTATTCTTCGTACCCGACATCGAAAGGCTCTTTGTCGCGTCTTCACCTTCCAAGAAAGTTATTTCACAGGTATCCCCTGTGCTCTTTATCATGCCGGCGGGAATGATCATCGGTCTGATGACAGTCTCCATGACCCTTTACTACATCACGCTTCTCATAAGCTACGGACTCAGCACTCCGGATCTGGTCAAGAGGCTTTCGGTGCTCATCGTATTTGCTATCTTTGCCATCCTGGGTGCCACCAATATCACCCTCTACCTGAAGAGATATTCCTCCGAGGACGGAAAGGGATCCTCCCTTCCCACATATAACGATTCCATCGGCAACATAATCTACTACGGTATCTGTACCGTGGTCTTTACCTCCGTGGCTACCTTCCTGATGTTCTATACATACAGGATCGCAGGCGGAACTCTTTTCGCAGGTTATTCCACATTCTCGGATCTGGCGCCCCACACCGCCATGACATCCTCCTTTGGCGTGGGATTTAACTTCCCCACCCAGTATATGCACTTTTCGGGAGACGGTATCCAGTACCACTTCTTCTTCTATTTCCTCTGCGGAACACTGGAGTATCTGGGGCTTCCCCTGGACTGGGCCATCAACATCCCCAGTATCATCTGCATGGTCTGCTGCTTCGAGCTCCTGGGACTTCTCACGGTGCTCCTTTTCAGAAGGAGAGCGGGATTTATAATAGCTCCCGTGCTCGTACTCTTCAGGAGCTCCTTTAATGTATTTATCCATATCTCGGATCTCTGCAAGGCCGGCATCCCCCTTAAGGCTGCCATCCAGAGCATCACCTTAAGTACCGAATGGTATGCTGCCACCCCTTATGACAACTGGGGCATCTGGGCCATCAACGTCTATCCCAACCAGCGTCATCTCATGCTGGGCGTATCTGTGATCCTGATCCTCATCATCCTGATGCTCCCCTTCGTAAGAAGGATGGAAGTGCGCATCATCAAGTCAAAGGGTGAGAGAAATCCCTTCAGGCTCTTCTTTATCTCAAAGGAAGCCTGGATCTGGGATAAGGAGGATCCCCTTAATCCCCTGGGCATCATGATCCTTTCATCCATCCTGGTCATCACCACTCCCTTCTTCCACGGTTCCGCCCTCATCGGCGCACTGCTGGTACTCTTCGGAATGGCCCTGATCAGTGAGAGCCGCCTTATCTATGCATGTATCGCAACCTGTGCTGTCATCTCCGCTTCCATCCAGACAAGGATCTTTGCAGGAAATGCAGGCAATGTGGTCAAGTTCGCAAAGGAGGCCGGATTTGTAGTCGAGAATAAGACTGCCGGCGGTATTGCAAGCTACATAATCATCGTAACCGGTCTTACCCTTATCCTGGCACTTGGTTTTGCCATCTATCTTCTTGTAAGGGATATCATGAAGGAGAAGCCGGTATACAGGTCACTTCTTTTCATCTGCTTTATCCTTCCCTTCGTATTTGCCTTTATGTTCAGGGTTTCCCTGGAGATGCTGGCAAACCACAAGTTCATCCAGATCTCACTTATCCTTCTGGACGTTTTCGTGGCAGGTCTTCTGGGAAGCCTGTTCTCCCTTTCCTCCAAGGTAAAGGAAAAGCTGGGCAAGGGTAAGTTCATCGCAGTACAGTCCGCCACCATCCTTCTGGGCGCAGTGCTCCTTGTGCCCCTGACTGCTACCGGCGTCAGCGAGTGGTGCACCTATATAAACCTCAACAAGAACTATGTAGAGGTAAACATGAACTCAGAGCTCGCCGCCTGGATCCAGGCCAATACGGAGCCTGACGATGTATTCCTCACACCTGAGTGGTCCCTTAACAGGTTCTACCTTGCAGGCCGTCCCGCCTACTACGGCTGGCCCTACTACCCCTGGTCCGCAGGCCACGATACCTATACAAGAGATACCATCTACTACTGGCTCCTCACAGGATGCGGCAACAACATCGACGAATTCAGGAGATACTGCCAGGAGCGCGGTATCAGATATCTGGTGGACGATCCGGAGTTCTACGGCAACGAGTACCCCGAGGGATACTACTACAACGAGGAGTTCTTCAGGGATAATCTCACCCAGGTCGCCTACTTCCCCAACGACAATTACACCATCGTATATGAGATCTATTGAGTTTTTTGACACATGGGGACGTATCTCTTAGTGACACACTAAAGCGTGTCAGACGAGATACGTCCCCATGTGTCAGTGCTTAAAAAAGAAGGCCGTCAGATGACGGCCTTCCTTTTTAATTATTCTTCTTCTGCCTTAGCAGCGTCGATAACTTTCTGTGCAACCTCCGGAGGTGCAGGCTCATATCTTACATGCTCGATGGTGTACCAGCCTCTGCCCTGTGTCATTGACTTAAGGTCTGTGGCATATGTAGCCATCTCAGCTGTGGGAACCTCACAGGAAACGACTGTAGCGCCGTCTTCGTCTGTTCCGTAACCCATGATACGTCCGCGTCTCTTACTCATGTCGCCCATGATATCACCCTGCTTATCCTCGGGGATATGTACACCTACTGTGCTGTAGGGCTCAAGGAGGATGGGATTACCCTGTTCCATACCTGCCTTGAATGCAAGGCTTGCAGCGATCTTGAAGGCCATTTCCGAAGAGTCTACATCGTGGTAGGAACCATCGACGAGAGTAGCCTTGAGGTTAACAACGGGATAGCCGGCGAGAACGCCCTTCTTGATAGCTTCCTGAAGTCCCTTTTCGACTGCGGGGAAGAAGTTCTTGGGAACTGCTCCACCGAAGACCTTCTCTTCGAATACAAGATCCTCTGTCTCCTCGTTGGGCTCAAACTCGATCCAGACGTCACCGTACTGGCCGTGTCCGCCGGACTGCTTCTTTTGCTTACCCTGTACCTTGACCTTCTTGCGGATAGCCTCACGGTAAGGAACCTTGGGAGCTCCAAGCTCAGCATCAACATTGTACTTAGCCTTCAGCTTACTGATGAGCACCTTGATCTCGGATTCACCGAGTCCGGAGATGACCATCTGCTTTGTCTCGGGATTAGTCTCCACCTTGAAGCAGGGATCCTCGTCGGAAAGCTTTGTAAGACCGGCCATGATCTTATCTTCCTCACCCTTCTTGATGGGCTTGATGCTCATGGAAAGACAAGGTGTAGGGAATGAGATCTTAGGCATCTCGATGACTCTGGTCTTGTCGCAGAGGGTATCGTTTGTCTGTGTGATGGCAAGCTTAGCTGCACATCCGATATCACCGGCAGAAACGGAATCCGTGGGGATCTGCTTCTTACCTACCATGAAGAAGAGATTTCCGATCCTCTCCTCTTTTCCCTTGGTAGCATTAAATACAGTGGAGTTAGCCTTGATGGTACCTGCATTGACCTTGAAGATGGAGATCCTTCCTACGAAGGGGTCAGCGATGGTCTTGAATACAAATGCAGCAAGGGGATCCTCTACCTTACAGTCTACTTCGATGGTGGAACCGTCGGGAAGCGTACCCATAAGGACGGGCTTCTTTCCGGCCGGGGGTGTATCCTTTGCGATACAGTTGAGCAGGAAGTCGACACCCCAGTTCATGTATGCGGAACCGCAGTAGATGGGATGGAGGAGACCGTCACGGAATCCGGCATGTACGCCGTGCCTGAACTCATCCTCGGTGAAAGGCTCACCTGCAAAATACTTCTCCATAAGAGCGTCGTCGGACTCAGCAACTACTTCGTTGACTGCATCCTGGAGCTCATCGATCCTGGAATTGAACTCTTCGGGCAAAGGTATCTCTGAGGAAGCACCTGTCTTGTCGTCGAGTGCAAATGCCTTACGGTTCATAACGTCTACGATACCTACCATCTTGCCATCGTCCATGATGGGAAGGGAAAGAGGTATAACGCTCTGTCCGTAGCGGGCTCTCATTCTTTCGATAACGCCTTCGAAATCGGCATTGGGTTCGTCCATTCTGTTAACGAAGAACAGGAAAGGAACATTTCTCTTATTACAAAGCCTTACGGCTTTCTCTGAACCAACAGATGTGCCGCCCTTTGCGGATATCATTACTATACCGCTGTCTGCGATCCTGATACCGGACATTTCCTCGCCCAGGAAATCAAAATCACCGGGGGTGTCTACGATGTTGATCTTACTGCCCTTGTATTCGCATGTAGCGACTGTGGCATTGATGGAGATCTGTCTCTTGACCTCTTCAGGATCAAAGTCCATCGTGGTATTACCATCTGTGGTTCTTCCGACCCTGTCGATAGCCTTCGTGTAATACAAGATAGCTTCTGCCAGCGTTGTCTTACCGGAACCCTGATGTCCGAGCAATGTGATATTGCGTATCTTGTCAGCGGAATAGTTTCCCATAAGTGCTTCCTCCTTCGGATTAAACATAATACGGTAATTATAACGCGTTTTCTGTGCTATTTCCACAAAAACCTAAAATTTTTACGAATTTTTTTGTGCATATTTGGGCAAAAATGCACAAAAAAGAGCACGCAAGAATAACACCTTGCGTGCTTCGGGATCAGCTATGAAATATCAGGCGATTATTTCTTCTTAGGCCTCTCAAAGATCATGACGACACGGTCTTCCTTGGAGGAATATGCGCCGACTGAAAGAGAACCGGAAGATGTATCGTTACCCTGAAGGGAACTCTGGATCTTACCGCCGTCATCGTTAACGATGGAAACGAGTGTCCAGCCATCTGCAGCCTTCTTCTTAAGGACATCTGCGATACCTACTGCATCGACCTCATTGGCACCGTTGTGACCGACTGTCTCAACAGAATACTCCTTGGGTCCTGAAGCACCGCCGCCGACGCCTCTCTTCTCGAGCTGGTCGATAGCATCCTCCAGCTTCTTGATCTTCTTATCGAGTTCCGCCCTGTCCTGTTCCATCTCCTTGATCTGCTTATCCTTCTCTTCTATTTGCTTAAGGAGCTTGCCCTTCTCGCTCTCGCTCAAAGATACTTCCTTAAGGAATACGGCACGCTTCTCAGCGTCGAGGATGATCTCCTCAGCAACTGCCTGTGCCTGTACTGTTGCACTCTGTGCATCCTTGATGGTGGCCTGTGCCTGCTCATACTCGCCCTTGATGGATTCGAGCTGGCCGCCCCAGTCACCGATCTGCTTCTCGTAGTCGGCGATCTGATCGTCGAACTCCTTACGCTTCTTCTCCATCTCGGCCTTCTCGGCTTCGATCTCCTTCTCGAGATCTGCCTTCTGGTCTACCACCTTCTGTGCCTCTGCAGCAAAGCTCTCGAACTCTGCACGCTTGGCATTTATCTCTTTCTCTGTCTCATCACGCTGTACAGCGATGGCCTCAGCCTCAGCGATGATAGCCTGAGCCTGCTCCCTGATAGCATCGATCTCTGCCCTGGCAGCCTCTTCCTGAGCCTGGATCTGGGAAGCGATCTCGTCCTTCTGGACAGTGAGCTGTGCCAGCTCAGCCTCGGTCTTCTCCTTTTCCTTGAGAGCCTCGGCAGCCTGCTTCTCGACTATGTCCTTAGCTTCCTTCTCGAGTCTTGCCTTCTCTTCTTCATACTCCTTCTGGAGCTTGTTGATGTTGGCATCGATCTCATCTACTTCCTTCTTCTTGGCAGCGATGAGCTTATCCTGCTCAGCCTTCTGGCTCTCGAGTTCTTTCTTTATTGCTTCGGAATTCTCAAGGAATGCCTGTGCCTCTGTAGCTTCTGCCACCAGCTGGTCTCTCTTCTGAAGGACCTCGGCATACTCGGCTTCTACCTTGGATGCAGCCTGGTTGATCTCTGTCTGGGCAGCTTCGATCATCTTCTGCTGCTCCTTGGATCCCAGCTCTACCATCTTGTCATATTCAGCCTGGCCCTCGGCGATCTTCTGCTGCTTAGCCTTCTCGCCCTCTTCTCTGGCCACCTGTATCTTCTGGCGCTCTTTCTCGACCTGTGATCTGGTCTCATTGAGCTCTTCCTCGAGCTTTAACTTCTCATCGATAGCTTTCTTCTGGAGTGCCGCATATTCACTGTCGAGCCTGAGCTTCTCAGATTCGAACTGTGCCGTGAGAGTGGTGATCTCTCTGTTGATCTTTTCCCTGATCTCTGCGAGATGCTTCTCTTCTTCAGATCTCTTAGCTTCGGTTCTTGCTATACTCTCTTCTTCCTTCTGCTCAAGGATCTTCTGTGCTTCCTTGAGAGCCGCATCGGTATCACCGCCGGATGCCTTCTGGAAATCATACTTACACATGGAGCAGCGGGCTACGTTGTCACCCATCATTACTCCGCAAACAGGACACTTCTTCATTAGTGCAACTCCTAAAAAAAACTCGATGATTAGCCTGTTCCTTTAACAAGGCCGTTACTATTATACACCATTTGTCATAAAAAAATTAGTTTAGCTTCATAAAAGTTGGTATTTTAGTACAAAAATTATTTTGACTATCGAAATAACGACAAAAAAACTGTATAGTTAGCTAAATCCAAAAGATACGGGGGTATATAGAATGAAAAATATATCTGCAAAACTTATTTCCGGTCTTCTTGTCCTGGGTCTTTCAGTGGGACTCATTTCATGCGCCAAAAAAGGCGGGGAGAATGTCGATCCTTCCCTTTACGGCGGAGACGCAGTAGTAGGCATTACACAGGAGCCCAGCGTCTTCGATCCTCATACGGTCGTTGCTGCAGGCGATAAGGAGATCCTTTTCAACGTTTTCGAGGGTCTTTATAAATTCGATTCCGAAGGAAAGCTCAATCCCTGTCTCGCTACAGACGTAGAGATCTCAGACGATGCTTCGGTATATACATTTACCATCAGGGAAGGCGTTAAGTTCCATAACGGAAACGACATGACCATCGACGATGTCATCTATTCCCTTAACAGGGCAAAGGAACTCGTTCCCGATCTCGCAGGCATCTCAGAGGTCAAGGCTCTGGACGACGGACGCGTTGAGGTCACCCTCAGCTCACCCAATTCCGAGCTCCTTTCATATTTCACTGTTGCCATCATCCCCGATGAGGTCGAGGACATCAATGCCACACCCATCGGAACAGGTCCCTTCAAGTTCGAGAGCTACGACATCGGCCAGAGCGTAGTACTTACAAAGAACGAGGACTACTGGCAGGAGGATCTTCCCTACCTGGATTCCGTAACCTTCAAGATCTGCGCAGATATGGACGCAGGCTTCATCGAGCTTCAGAGCGGTTCCATCGACATCTTCCCTTACCTCACCATGGATAAGGCAAACGAGCTCGACACAAATGAGTTCACCATCCAGAGCAAGGGTTCCAACATGGTACAGATCTTCGCTCTCAATAACGCAGTCGCTCCCTTCGACGATATCAGGGTAAGAGAGGCTATCAACTATGCCATCAACCGTGATGACATCATCACCCTTACCATGGACGGCGCAGGACTTCCCCTTACAACAGCCATGAGCCCTGTAATGGGAGACGCATACGACACATCCCTTGACGGAACCTTCGATCAGGACATCGAAACCGCTAAGAACCTACTTGCCGAGGCCGGCTATCCCGACGGATTCGACATGACAATCACCGTTCCCAGCAACTACATCATCCACGTCAACACAGCCATCGCTCTTGCTGACCAGCTCTCCCAGGTGGGCATCAACGCCACCATCGAGCAGGTGGACTGGGCTACATGGCTCGACGACACATATACAAATACGAACTACGAGTCTACAGTTATCGCCCTTACCAGCAACTATGCGCCCTACGACGTTATCGCAAGATACCAGACAGGCGCCGACGGTAACTTCATCAATTACTCCAACCCTGAGTTCGATGAGATCATCGCCCAGATCCCTCTGACAACAGACGAGGGCGAAAAGATGGAGCTCTACCACGACCTCCTTGCTATCCTCACAGAGGACGCAGCTTCCTGCTATCTCCAGGATCCCTACAGCACAGTTGCAGTAAGCAACCGCCTGGAAGGATACGAGCTCTACCCCATGTACGTACAGGATATGTCCACAGTGCATCTGGCACAGCAGTGATCGCTTAAACATAAAAAACATATGACAGGCCCTCGGCTTTTTGCCGGGGGCTTTTTATTATATAATCTTTTTAAATCTTTTAACGGGGGTCTATCTGTTGGAGCAGGCGAAGTATATCGGCAAGCGGCTCGTGGAGCTTTTTCTGACACTTCTGGTGGTGTCTTTTCTTACCTTTGCCGCTTTTTCCATCATCCCCGGAGATACGGCTTCTGTTATGCTGGGTCCCAATGCCACGGCGGAGCAGCTTTCTGCTCTTCGTTCCCAGCTTGGCCTGGACCTTCCCATGTCAGTCAGGTACCTTGAATGGCTCAAGGGAGCCTTTACGGGAGATCTGGGGAACTCCTATGCCTACAGCCAGCCCGTTATATCACTTATCACTGACAGGCTTCCCGTCACTATAGGAATGAGTATCCTTTCGCTCCTGATGGTGCTCCTCATTTCCTATCCCATGGCCATCCTTTCCGGAAGGCGCCCGGGGTCCCTGTCCGACAATACCCTTTCTGTTTTCGGGCATGTGCTCTTCGCGCTCCCGCCCTTTGTGCTGTCCATGCTCATCATTACCCTGGCCAGTGCAGCCTTCGGTATCTACTCCGTGGGCAGGTACGTGAAGCCATCCTCCGATTTTTTCGGATATCTGGGATGCCTTCTGCTGCCCTCTTTCTGTATCGCGCTTCCCAAGATCGCCATGACCTTCAAGTTCCTGCGTGCATCCATTATCGAGGAGAAAGCCTCCGACTACGTAAGGACCTCAAAGAGCCACGGCCTTTCTGATGTCTCCATAATGTTCAGGCATATACTTCCCAACTCAACCGTATCCACCATCACGGTTATATCCCTGGTGCTGTCGGATATCCTGGGCGGAAGTCTTATAGTAGAGCAGGTATTTAACCTTCCGGGACTTGGAAGGCTCCTTCTCGCAGCCATCTCCAGAAGAGACTTTCCTCTTCTGTCCGGTATGGTCTTCTACCTGGCCCTTATAACTGTTCTTCTGTACTTTGCTGCAGATATCGTCTCGGCGCTTATCGACCCGAGGATGAGAAATAACAGGGAGGGCACATTATGAGGACTTCCCTGCAGAAAAAGACAAGGATCTATATGGCAGTAGGCTTCTCGCTCCTGGCGGTGATACTGGTCGCTTTCGTGATAAGCCTGACACACCTTTATGTATACGACCCCAACTCCACCAATGCGGCAGCAAAGCTCCTGCCTCCCTCCTCCGACCATCTCTTCGGAACGGACAACCTGGGCAGGGACGTCTTCGCAAGATGCATGGAGGCATCGAAATACACTCTGCTGGTATCCTTCTGCGGAGTCTTTATCGCATTTGTACTGGGTACTCTCCTGGGTATGCCTGCCGGCTACTTCGGAGGTATAACAGACAAGTTCATTATGCTCATATCAAACAGCGTAATGTGTTTCCCGGGCATACTTCTTGCCCTGGTGGCAGTCGCCGTCTTCGGACCATCGCTGTTTAACGTGGTCTGGGCACTGGGGCTGGTATTTGCCCCCACCTTTGCCAGGGTCTACAGGACAGGCGTAATTGGTCTGTCCTCCAAGGAATATATCCTTCACGCCAAGGTGCTGAAGGTCAATCCCATGAGGATAATGCTCCTGCATATATTCCCTAATCTCGTTCCTCAGCTCCTTCCTGCAGTAGTCATCGGCCTTGCCAACATGACCCTGTTCGAGTCGGGAATGAGCTATCTGGGACTTGGCGTACAGCCGCCCCATGCAAGCTACGGAAAGATGCTGGCCGATGCCCAGAGCTACATGACCATGGCTCCCTGGCTCATCGTATTCCCGGCACTCCTTCTTGTTATATATGTTCTGGGACTCTACTTCCTGTCCGAGGCTGCCCGCCTCTCCTTCGGAGGTGAGAGACGATGAACATAGCCGAGATCCGCAACCTTTCAATGTCCATCTACTCAGGAAAGGGCGTACCGGCCCTGATCCTTGACGACCTCAATTTCCATATAAGGGAAGGTGAGATCCTGGGACTTATCGGAAACTCCGGATCCGGAAAGAGTATGACAGCCATGACCATAGCAGGTCTTCTTCCCGAGTCGGCACAGGTCACATCGGGAAGCATCGAGATAGACGGAAAAGACGTGCTGAAATTATCTGCCGGTGAGCGCAGAAAGCTCCTGGGAGAAGAGATCGGCATGATCTTCCAGGACCCCATGACTGCACTGGATCCTCTGGAGACAGTGGGAAAGAACCTGGATGAGATCTTAAGGATACGAAACATCCCAAAGGAAGAGAGAAAGTCCAGGATCATCTCCATGCTGGAGACCGTTGGATTCATCGAACCCGAGAGGATCTACAGGAGCTATCCCCATCAGATATCGGGAGGCCAGAGGCAGCGCGTCCTCATCGCGGGAGCGGCTCTTCTCAAGCCCAAGCTCCTCATTGCAGATGAGCCCACATCCTCACTTGATACGGTGACCACCGTGTCCATCCTTAAGCTCCTTAAGGATATCTGCATCGAGATGCACATGACCATCCTTTTCATATCCCACGACCTGTCTGTAGTAAACAACTTCTGCGACAGGGTCATGGTAATGAAAGATGGAAAGATAATAGATTCCGACAATACGGAGGATATACTCCACAATCCCAAGAATGCCTTTACGGCTGAGCTCCTTACAAAAGCAAAGCTGGATCCCAGGTCCCTGGGACTTGAGTTCTCGGAGGTGGATCCTTCCGGAAGCCCCGTCCTCAAGGTGATGGATATAGCCACCGCATACAGGGACGGATTCTTCGGCCGTCAGAGGGCGAAGAATACCATCGAGGGAATAAGTTTCGATCTGTATCCGGGAGAGGTCATGGGCCTTATAGGAAGCTCCGGATGCGGTAAGACAACACTTGCCAAGACCATCTGCGGACTTCTGAAGCCCACGGGAGGAAATATCGATCACTGTTCCGGAAAGGTAGGCGTGGTATTCCAGGATCCCGTATCCTGCCTGAATCCCATGCATACCATCAGATGGCACCTGAACGAGCCCCTTGTGGCCGCAGGTATAAAGCTCACAAAAGAGGAGCGCGAAAAGAAGATCCTTGAAGCCATCAAGGCAGTGGGTCTTGAGGAAAAGCATCTCTCCAGATATCCCGGAAGGCTGTCGGGAGGCCAGAGGCAGAGGGCGGCCATCGCCATGTGCCTTATCCTGGAACCGTCGGTAATGATCGCCGACGAGCCCTTCTCCTCCCTTGATGCCAGCTCCGCTGCATCCATCCTGAAGCTGCTTTCAAAGATCAACAGGGAGAGAAAGACTTCCATCCTTCTCATATCCCATAACCTCAGGGTAGTCCGCACCATGTGCAGAAGGGTACTTGTAATGTCCAGGGGCCACGTGGTGGAGGAAGGCATGACAGAGGAAGTCCTGAAGTCCCCAAAGGCTTCCGCAACAAAAGCCCTTATCGATGCCGAAAGGCAGTTATCCTGATCTGGTTAAGAGCATAAAAAAAGACCGCCGGTCAGGCGGTCTTTTTATTATTCAATTATTCATCAGCTGATGGAGATACCGTAACGGTTGCTGAGCCATGTCTTCTGCTCTGCATTGAGTGTATAGGAATTGCTGCTCCATGTGAATCCGGGAAGATCGGAGAATGCCCATGCTGATCCGCCAAGATCAAGAACTGCACCATCTGCTGTCTGTGTGATGGAGATTCCAAGTGAGTTCCATCCGTTACCGTCTGTAACTGAAAGGCTTGTTGTATCACCGCTTACAGATGCAGAAAGGACCTTGGGACCTTCACCGGCAGGAGATGAAGCCATACCGTTATCAAGTGTGATTCCGTTTCCGAGATCTACAGGCTCGCCCTCAGGTACAGGTGTAGGCCTGGGTGTATTTGTAGGCCTGGGTGTATTTGTGGGCCTGGGTGTATTTGTAGGTCCGGGTGTAGGAGTATTAGTAGGTGTTACTCCCGGGGGAAGTGTAGGCTCGGGTGTAGGTGTATTTGTTGTTCCTCTTCTGGGAGCCGTCGTAGGCGGAACCCTGTTAGGACGCGTTGTTGTGATCAGGCTCTGAACACGGAGCTGTGCCTGGTCAACAGCAGGGATATAATTTTCTTTATACTTATTCTGAGTATTCTTATATCTCTGCAGTGTATCGCCGATACCTATAGCAGCAACACTGGCAAGGATAACGATGATCGCGATAACGAGCATCATCTCAACCAATGTAAAACCTCTCTTGTTGATCTTCTTCATGCGAACCGCCCTCCTTAAGAGCATTTTAAGCCCCTTATTCGATTCTGGATATAAATATACGACCTAATTATAAACCCTGCCGCCTCAAATTTGTACCCCTTTTTTAACATTTCCTTCATATTTCGTGCCATTTTTCTACATAATTCAGGAGTAAATCTCTGAAATTATTGACTTTTCCGTCTATCACAGCATCCAATAAAAATTTTAAAACGCTGCCGATATCCTCC
>CACXGG010000061.1 GCA_902767145.1 Oscillospiraceae bacterium
TTCTTTGCCTTCTCAGCTGCTTCCTTAAGACGCTGCATAGCCATCTTATCTGTGGAGAGGTCTACGCCCTCCTTCTTCTGGAACTCGTCCAGCATGTACTTGGTTACTGCGTTATCGAAGTCATCACCACCGAGCAGGTTGTTACCTGCGGTAGCCAGAACCTCGATGACACCGTCACCGATCTCGATGATGGAAACATCGAATGTACCACCACCGAGGTCGAATACCAGGATCTTCTGATCGCTCTCCTTGTCGAGGCCGTAAGCAAGGGATGCTGCTGTGGGCTCGTTTACGATACGGAGTACCTCAAGGCCTGCGATCTTTCCGGCATCCTTTGTTGCCTGACGCTGGGCGTCTGTGAAGTATGCGGGAACTGTGATAACAGCCTGTGAAACGGGCTGGCCGAGATAAGCCTCAGCATCACTCTTGAGCTTGGAAAGGATCATTGCAGAGATCTCCTGGGGAGTGAACTGCTTATCGTCGATGGATACCTTGTAGTTGGAACCCATCTCCCTCTTGATGGACTGGATAGTCCTGTCGGGATTTGTAACTGCCTGACGCTTAGCTACCTGGCCGATGAGCCTCTCGCCGTCTTTAGTAAAAGCTACTACTGAAGGAGTTGTCCTTGCACCTTCGGGATTGGGGATTACGACTGTCTCGGAACCCTCCATAACTGCTACGCATGAATTTGTTGTACCAAGATCGATACCGATTACTTTTGACATATATATCGCCTCCTAAACTATATTACTTCTTGCTCTCCAGTATCTTATCAACGATACCGTATTCGAGTGCTTCCTGAGCTGTCATCCAGTGGTCTCTGTCTGTATCCTTGTCCAGCTCTTCGATCTTTCTTCCGCAGGCATCTGCAAGGATCTGGTTGAGTCTCTTCCTTGTATCCTTGATGTGCTCAGCTGCGATGAGGATCTCTGTTGCCTGGCCCTGAGCGCCGCCCAGAGGCTGGTGGATCATTACCTCAGCATTGGGAAGGATGCATCTCTTACCCTTTGTACCTGCTGCGAGAAGGACAGATCCCATGGATGCTGCCATACCCATGCAGATGGTCTGAACGTCGGGCTTGATGAGCTTCATGGTGTCGTAGATCATAAGTCCGTCAGATACGGATCCTCCGGGGCTGTTGATGTAGAACTGGATGTCCTTGTCGGGATCCTCAGCCTCGAGGAACAGGAGCTGTGCCGTGATAAGGCTTGCTGTTACGTGGTTTACTTCCTCTGAAAGGATAACGATCCTCTCCTTGAGAAGTCTTGAGTAGATATCATAAGCGCGCTCTCCTCTGCTGGAGGACTCTATGACTGTGGGTACCAGACTTGAAGTTATGAAATTATCCATTTTGTTTCTCCTTATTCTGTGTTTATATTTCCGAATATTAATTCGCTACCTGAACGACTGCGTGTCTGACTACGCGGTCCTTGTAGATGTATCCCTTCTGGAATACTGCTGCTATCTCCTGCTCGCCCAGCTCCTCATCGTCCACATGCATTACTGCCTCGTGAAGGTTGGGATCGAACTTGGTGCCTCTTTCACACTCGATCTCGGATACGCCCAGCTTGGTAAGGACATCACCTGCCTGCTTACCGATGAGCTCTATACCCTGGAGCACCTTCTCGACTGAATTCTCATCAGCATTCTTTCCTGCCTCGAGAGCCCTGTCGATATTATCGAGTACGGAGAGCCAGTCCTTTGTTACTGTTGCAACTGCGCTGGCATAAAGATCATCCTTCTCCTTAGCGGAGCGCTTTCTGAAATTCTCATACTCCGCGAAAAGAGCCATATATCTCTTCTCGAGTTCTGCGGTCTTATCCTCGGATTCAGAGACGACTTCGTCCTCGTCGATATCGTCATCTTCAGCCTCGGCCTCTGCCGCTTCCTCCGCCTCAGCTGCCTCTGCTTCCGCTTCAGCGGTCTTAGCCTTTTCTTCTTCAAGTTCCTCACCGGGGAACTTCAGTTCTTCTTCTGACATCTAGTCTTCTGCCTCCTAATCTTATTTATCCTTATTCACTCAATCTCTTGATCTCGTCATTAAGTTTCTTTCTAACAAAGTTGATCTGGGAAATGACCTTGGAGTAGTCCATCCTCTTGGGTCCGATGATCCCGATGTTTCCGGAGAGGGTGTCACCCAGCTTATATGTGGTGGTGATGAAACTGCAGTCTTCAAGTCCCTCCAGGGCGATCTCCTGGCCGATCCTGATCATGTAAGAATCACTCTTTCCCTCTTCTCTTCCAAGAGCCTCGATCTCATTGACATAACCTGCCACCATACCGTCATGGGAAAGTGTTCCCAGAAGGTCCCTGGCTCTTCCCAGCTCGGAGAAATCCGGAAGGCTCAGCATCCTGTGCTCACCCTCGAGATAGACATCCAGCCTATCAGCCTGCTTGATGGTTACATATGTCTCATAGAGGACCTGGTTCAGGAAGGAATCAGGGATATCAGCATCCTTTGCGGAAGTAGCCAGTGTTACGAAGGTGATCTCATCCAGGGGCTTTCCTGAAAGTGTCTTCTCCACAGCGTTGGAGATCCTGTTGATCTGTTCACCTGTGAGGAAGTTGGGGATCCTTACAACCTTATCCTTTACCACACCTGCGGAAAGGACAACGACTACCAGCACCTTGCCGGGCTCGATCATCAGCATCTTGAGCTGGCTCAAGTAGCTTCCCTGAAGCCTGGGGCTCATGGCGAGGGATACGAATCCCGTTGTCTCTGAAAGAGCAGATGTGGCACTCTTAAGGACCGACTCCACATCGTCGACGCTGCCGTCTATCCTGGCGGAGATCTCCTCCTTCTCGGACTCGGAAAGGTTATCCACACTTATAAGGGAATCAACATACTCCCTGTAGCCCTTGTCGGAAGGGATCCTTCCTGCTGAAGTATGGGGCTTTTCAAGAAGGCCCATCTTCTCCAGCTCAGCCATCTCGTTTCGAAGTGTCGCGGAGCTTACCGTGAAGTTATGCTTCTCGATGAGGGACTTGGATCCAACGGGCTCATATGTCGAAACATAATCATCGACGATAGCCTTGAGGACTTGCTTTTTTCTGTCATCCAGTGCCATATCCGCGACTCCTTTTCCAAGAATTAGCACTCACACCTCTTGAGTG
Organism: Oscillospiraceae bacterium; assembly: GCA_902767145.1. Lineage (GTDB taxonomy): Bacteria > Bacillota > Clostridia > Saccharofermentanales > Saccharofermentanaceae > Saccharofermentans. The sequence goes on from CACXGG010000061.1 coordinate 3,115, forward strand.
CCAAATACACTATACTATCAAAGTCAATTAAAGTCAAACGGATTTTGACATTCACTCAATTATGCCTAGATCGGGAAATTTCCCTATTTTTTCTCCCGGGAAGATCCGGGAGAGAAACTTTAGAGAAATCAGCCTAAATTTCCCTATTTTTTCTCCATTTCAACACCTTAAGAGAAACTTTAGGGAAATCCGACCGGATTTCCCTTTTTATTCTCTATTTAACCATCTGAAGAGAAAATATAGAGAAAACTGAAGTATCAGTTAAAGATGTCACTGCGGGATCCGGAAAGCTTTCAGCTCTGATGATCGCAAAGATGCTTTTGTTCCTTAACCGGTTCCCCTTCGTCCGGAAGTTCTGAATAGTACTTCTCCAGCTTCGGCCTTGCTGCCACATAGTATTTCTCCAGGGACTTGTCGAACTGGGTGCCCATGCCCTCCATGATGATGGAGTCTGCCTTTTCCAGGGACATCTTATCCTTATAGCAGCGCTTGCTGACCAGGGCGTCGTAGACATCCGCGATGGCCATGATCCTGGCCTCCAGAGGGATCTCCTCACCCTTAAGTCCGTCAGGGTATCCTGAACCGTCCCACCTCTCGTGGTGGTAGTGGGCAACATTTTCTGCGATATGGTGGAACCTCTCATCGTCAGTTCCCTCCAA